>NZ_JBYSZI010000013.1:0-116574 GCF_058787075.1 Cupriavidus sp. FW305-46 | reverse complement strand
GGCGCGCGGTGTTTTGGGCGCGATTATGCCAGCGGGCCCCGGATTCTGCCGCGGCGTGCGCAAGCGTTGCTGCGGCCGCCTGAAATGAAAATTCCCGGCCGAAGCCGGGAACTTCAGGTGGAGCGGCGCAGCCGGGTCAGATATCCAGCTTGCTGATCTTGGAGCCGTTTACCGAGACGTCGAACATCAGGCCGGCATTGGTCTGCACGAAGGCAATCACCGGCTGCTGGCTGGTCAGGCTGTCGAGCCTGCCGTCCGCGCCGACCTTGGCCACCGCCACGTTGGCATCGGCGCCGGCGGTCCAGCCCTTGCTGGCAACAAACTTGTTGTAGGCCTCCGGGGTCATGAACATGATGATGACGGCCTTGGACTGCCCGCCGGCAGTCAGCCCGACCGAGGCCTGCGTCGTGCTGTAGTAGCCGACCGTCGCGCCCTTCGATCGCAGCGCACCCTCGCCGTACTCGCCGCCTACCACCAGGCCGGCCGAGATGACACGCGGGAACACCAGGACCCCTTGCGCACGCTGCGCCAGGTCGCGTGCGCCGGGATTGGCGGAGAACAGCCGGTTCAGCGCTCCGTCCACCCCTGCATCGATTTCCTGCTTCTTGGCGACCGGGTCCTTCGAGGCGCTGGTGCCGGTGGTGGTGCAGCCTGCCGCCATTGCGGTGGCAACGAGCAGGCCCGATCCGGCAACCCGGGTAACAAAGTGGCGACGATTCATAGGTAACCTCCTGATGGGAAAAGTACCGCGTCTGGCTCAGTGGCTCAGTTGGCTGCGGCTGCCGCGGGTGCCTTGACCGTAATGGCCACGACTTCACGGTAGACGATCTTGGCCATCTGGCCCTGCTTGATGCCGTTCAGGTCGATGGCCGGATCCTGCACTTTCACGGTGCGCAGCGTCTCGCGCGGACCGCGGAAGGTGATCAGGCGCTTGGCCGGGTCGACCTTGGTGATCTGTGCGGTCACTGTGGTGGTGATCTCGCGCATGATGCCGGGCTTGCCGCCCTCGGCGGCGCGCGTGGTGCGGTCGACCGATTCGGCCAGTGCGGTGGCCTTGCTGTCGACCGGCTCAAGCGCGGCGACCAGCGCGGCGCCACGCGCCACCGTGAGGATGTCGCCCTTGCGGATCTGGCCAAAGTTGCGGGCTTCGTCGCCAGCCACCAGTTCGACCACGTTGCCGCGCGGGCCCTGGACCAGCACGGCCTTGGATTGGGGATCGATATCGACGATCTTGCCGCTGATGACCGCCTCTTCGGCCACGCCGACCGGCGCCGGCGGGCGCTGGGCGTTGGCACTGCCGGCGGCGAACGCGGTGGCGGCGAGGGCTGCGGCGAGCAGGCTGGACGAATGGCGAATCATTGGCTTTCCTTGACGTATTTGTGAAGGTGCCGTGCCTGGCGGGGCGCGGCCATCGCAGCACCGGGCCGGTGCCGATAAAGCCATTGTGGACAATCGGCCACGGGCCAGCAATCCACTTCGAAAAAATTTGGAGCGCGAAATTAAAACGTTTAATTGGTGCTGCGCCGGGGCCCTGCCAAGGCGCTGTTGCTGCTTCGCAGCGTGCTGTCAGGCGTCGCCGAACAGCTCGCTGGCGCCGCTGCCTTGTGGGTTGGCCAGGCCGAAATGCCGGTAGGCGGCAGCCGTGGCCACGCGCCCGCGCGGCGTGCGCTGCAGGTAGCCTTGCTGGATCAGGTAGGGCTCGAGCACGTCCTCGATGGTGTCGCGCTCCTCACCGATGGCCGCGGCCAGGTTGTCTACGCCCACGGGGCCGCCGCCGAACTTGTGCAGCACGGCTTCCAGCAGCTTGCGGTCCATCAGGTCGAAGCCGACGCTGTCCACGTCCAGCATGGCCAGCGCCGCGTCGGCCATGGCGCGGGTGATGTTCCCGTCACCCTTGACCTCGGCGTAGTCGCGCACCCGGCGCAGCAGCCGGTTGGCGATACGGGGCGTGCCGCGCGCGCGCCGGGCGATTTCCAGCGCGCCCTGCGGATCGATGCGTGCATGCAGCAGCTGCGCCGAGCGCGTGACGATGCGGGCCAGCTCATCGGCGGTATAGAACTCCAGCCGCGCCACGATGCCGAAGCGGTCGCGCAGCGGGTTGGTCAGCATGCCGGCACGCGTGGTGGCGCCCACCAGCGTGAACGGCTGCAGGTCGAGCTTGACCGAGCGCGCCGCCGGGCCCTCGCCGATCATGATGTCGATCTGGTAGTCCTCGAGCGCCGGGTACAGGATTTCCTCGACGACCGGCGAGAGCCGGTGGATCTCGTCGATGAACAGCACGTCGTTGGCTTCCAGGTTGGTCAGCAGCGCGGCCAGGTCGCCCGGGCGCTCCAGCACGGGGCCCGAGGTCTGGCGCAGGTTGACGCCCATCTCGCGCGCGATGATGTGGGCCAGCGTGGTCTTGCCCAGGCCCGGCGGGCCGAACAGCAGCACGTGGTCCAGCGCCTCGCGCCGGTTGCGCGCGGCGTGCATGAAGATATCGAGCTGCCCGCGCACCTTTTCCTGGCCGACATATTCGTCCAGCAGCTTGGGCCGCAGCGCGCGCTCGAACGCCTCCTCCTGCGACGAGGCGGGGGTGGCGGCAATTACGCGGGCGGGGGCGGCAAGCTTGTCAGTTTCGATCATGGTGGTCAGGGGCCCGGACAGCGGCAACAATCCGCCATTCTACGCGCCTATGCAGGTCTCAAGCCTTGGACAATGCCTTGAGCGCCAGCTTGATGCCATCCGACACGCCGGTCCCCGCCGGCACCTGCTTGATCGCGGCGGCGGCTTCCTTCTCCGAGTAGCCCAGCGCCAGCAGCGCATTGAGCACGTCGACGGCGCTGTCCGGCACCGCCGGCGTGCCCGGCACGTGGCCCAGCTCCGCGCCCAGCTTGCCCTTGAGTTCGAGCAGCAGCCGCTCCGCGGTCTTCTTGCCGATGCCGGGAATGCGCGTGAGGCGGCCGGCTTCCTGCAGCGTGATGGCCTGCGCCAGCTCGGGCACCGACATGCCCGACAGCACCGCCAGTGCCATGCGCGCGCCGATGCCGGTGATCTTGATCAGCTCGCGGAAGGTGTTGCGCTCCGATGCGGTGCCGAAGCCGTACAGCAGGTGCGCGTCCTCGCGCACGATCAGCTGCGTCAGCAGCGTCACCGGCTGGCCCACCGCGGGCAGGTTGTAGAAGGTGCTCATCGGCACGTCCACCTCGTAGCCGACGCCGTGGCAATCGACCAGCAGGTGCGGGGGATTCTTCTCGATAAGGGTGCCGGCGATGCGTCCGATCATGGTGCGGAGGAGGGAATGGAAGGTGGGGGTCAGGGAACAGGCGGCCGCAAGTGTAGCCCAGCGGCCGCACGGCCGGGTCAGCGCGCCGGCGTATCCACCGCGCGCCGGCCCAGCGCCGGGTCGTCGGTGAAGAAGCCATCGATGCCGGCCGCGATAAAGGCCTGCACCTCCCGCTCCATGCCGGACGGGCTGCGCGTGGCGTCGTCGCCGCCGGTCTGCAGCGCCTTGGGCAGGAAGCTGTTTTCCGGACGGAAGGTGTAGGGATGGACGAACAGCCCGGCAGCATGCGCCTGGCGCACCACCGGCGTCGGCGCAGCCAGCGCGCCCTGCGCATCGCGCGGCACCACGCTGCTCTTCTCGGGGCCGATGCCGTCGGCATAGGCCGCCACCTCGCGCAGGCCGGTCGCGCCCAGCATGTCGCCGAAGGTGCGGCCGTCGCCCGCCAGCTTCCAGTCGGCCGGGCCCTTGCGCGGGTTGCCGATGAGCTGCACCAGCTTCACGTTGGGCTGCCCGCTGCCAAGCGTGCGCCGCAGCGCGCGCAGGCTGCCGGTCTCGAAGCACTGGATAAAAACGGGTGCGTTGCGCAGGTAGGGTTGTGCCCGGAGCGCGGCCACCAGCTTGTCCTCGAGCGGCAGCCCGATGCCGCGGAAGTAGCTCGGGTGCTTCAGCTCCGCGTAGATGCCGATGGGTTTGCCGGTGCGCAGCGCGGCCTGCTCGGCCAGGCGCACGATCTCGTCGAAGGTCGGCACCTCGAACTGGTCGTTCAGGCGCGCATTGTCCGGGCGCAGGCGCGGGATACGCTCACGCGCGCGCAGGGTCTTGAGCTCGGCCAGCGTGAAGTCTTCGGTGAACCAGCCGCTCAGGCGCTCGCCGTCGATCACCTTGGTGCGCTTGCGCTCGGCAAACTGCGGCAGCTCGGCCACGTTGGTGGTGCCGGTGATGTCGTTTTCGTGGCGCGCGACCAGCACGCCGTCGCGTGTCATGACCAGGTCGGGCTCGATGGCGTCGGCGCCGTCCTCGATGGCTTTGGCGTAGGCGGCAAGCGTATGTTCGGGGCGCAGTGCGCTGGCGCCGCGATGGGCGATCACCAGCGGTTTGGGAGGCTGGGTGGCGGCGGCCGCAGGCGCAGCGCTCGCGGTGGGTGCCGGCACCGGAGCCGCGGACACGGGCTTAGGGCGCGGCGCGGTGGCGCAGCCCGCGACCAGCGCGGCGCAGGCCGCGGCGGCCGGAAACAGCCAGCGCCGGAAGGCAAGAACAGGGAAGAGGCTGGGGCGCCGGCGCGGCGCGCTCAATCGGGACTGGCTAGGCATGCAGCGTTCCTGTGGTGAGACCAAGGCCCGATTGTAAAAGATGGGGAAGCGGGCGCAGCAAGCGCCAGCCGCTGGCGTGCTCAGCCGACCAGCCGCCCGCGCCGCACGCGCATGCCTTTGCGCACCAGGTCGGGCGCCAGGCCCGACAGCGTGCCCAGGGTATCGCTGCCGTTGGCATGGCAGATCGCCACGCCGAGCGCATCCGCCGCATCGCTGCCGGGCTGGCCGGGCAGCATCAGCAGCCGCGTCACCATTTCCTGCACCTGCGCCTTGTTGGCGCGGCCATAGCCGACCACCGCCACCTTCAGCTGCAACGCGGTGTACTCGAACACCGGCAAGCCATAGCCCACCAACCCGCAGATCACCGCGCCGCGGGCCTGGCCGAGCAGCAGCGTGGACTGCGGGTTGACGTTGACGAAGACCTTCTCGATCGCGGCGCAGTCGGGTGCATAGGTGCGCGACACTTCGCTGATGCCGTCGTAGAGGGTCTTCAGCCGTTCCGGCAGCGTTGAATTGCCGTCGCTCTTGATCGTGCCCGAGGCCACGTAGGCAAGCTTGTTGCCGTGCTTCTCGATCACGCCGAAGCCGGTGGTGCGCAGGCCGGGGTCGATGCCTAGGATTCGCATTGGGTGGGTAGGGTGGATGCCGTCGCTAGTGTATTGCCTTTTGCGCCGGCACCTAATGCAAAAAGCGGTTTCGCTTTCCCTTGCAGGAGAACGAAACCGCTTCGGGAGCCGGCGGCCTTGCCAGGCAAGACTGCAAGCACTGCCAGTGCTTAGTGGCGGAAATGCCGCGTGCCGGTCACCACCATGGCGATGCCGCGCTCGTCGGCGGCGGCGATCACTTCGTCGTCGCGCATCGAGCCGCCAGGCTGGATCACGCAGGTCGCGCCCGCGTCGACCACCACGTCCAGGCCGTCACGGAACGGGAAGAACGCGTCCGATGCCACTGCCGAGCCGGCCAGCGTCAGGCCGGCGTTCTGCGCCTTGATGCTGGCGATGCGGGCCGAATCGACGCGGCTCATCTGGCCCGCGCCCACGCCCAGCGTCATGCCGCCGCCGCAGAACACGATGGCATTGGACTTGACGAACTTGGCCACGCGCCAGGCGAACATCAGGTCGTCCATTTCCTTCGGGGTCGGGTGGCGGCGCGTCACCACGCGCAGCTCGGACGGCTGCACGTTCCGGGCGTCCGGGCTCTGCACCAGCAGGCCGCCGCCGACACGCTTGAAGTCATACTGGTTGATGCCCTTGCCCAGCGGGATCTCGAGCAGGCGCACGTTCTGCTTGGCCGCGAACACGGCACGCGCGCCGGCGCTGAACGACGGGGCGATCAGCACTTCGACGAACTGCTTGGCCACGGCCTGCGCGGCGGTTTCGTCCAGCTCGACGTTAAAGGCGATGATGCCGCCGAAGGCCGAGGTCGAATCGGTCTTGAAGGCCTTGTCATAGGCTTCCAGCGCATTCGCGCCCAGCGCCACGCCGCACGGGTTGGCGTGCTTGATGATGACGCAGGCGGCGCCGCTGGCGGCGTCGAATGACTTGACGCATTCCCAGGCCGCATCGGCGTCGGCGATGTTGTTGTACGACAGTTCCTTGCCCTGCAGCTGCACGTAGTTGGCCAGCGCGCCGTCCACGGCCTTCAGGTCGCGGTAGAACGCGGCGGACTGGTGCGGGTTCTCGCCGTAACGCATTTCCTGCACCTTGTCGAAGGCCAGGTTCAGCGTCTGCGGGTAGGCGCTGCGAGCCTGGTGCGACTTGTCGGCACCGAGGCTGGTCAGGTAGTTGGTGATGGCGCCGTCGTATTGCGCGGTGTGCGCGAACACCTTGGTGGCCAGGCGGAAATTGGTGTCGTAGCCGACGCTGTTGGCGTTGGCGCGCATTTCGTCGAGCACCACGGCATAGTCGGCCGGGTCGACGATCACGGTCACGTCGCGATGGTTCTTGGCCGCCGAACGCAGCATGGTCGGACCGCCGATGTCGATGTTCTCGATCGCGTCGGGCAGGGTGCAGTCATCCTTGGCCACGGTCTGCTGGAACGGGTACAGGTTCACCACCAGCAGGTCGATGGTCGGGATGTCGTGCTCGGCCAGCGCGGCCATGTGCTCGGGCAGGTCGCGGCGCGCCAGGATGCCGCCGTGCACCTTCGGGTGCAGCGTCTTGACGCGGCCGTCGAGCATTTCCGGGAAGCCGGTGTAGTCGGCCACCTCCGTCACGGGCAGGCCGCTGTCGGCCAGCAGCTTGGCGGTGCCGCCGGTGGAAAGCAGCGTGACGCCGAGCGCGTTCAGTTCGCGCGCGAAATCGACGATGCCGGTCTTGTCGGAAACGGAGAGTAGGGCTTGCTTGATCATGGCTGTGGGAGACGCTTCAAATTCAAAGTAAACCGTGCTGCTGCAGCTTCTTGCGCAGCGTATTGCGATTGATGCCGAGATAGGCGGCGGCCAGCGACTGGTTGCGCTCGGCGCGCACCATCACGGCTTCCAGCAGCGGCCGTTCGACCGCCTCGAGCACCATGTTGTACATATTCGACGGCTCTTCGCCGTCCAGGTCGCGAAAATAAGTGTCCAGGCTTTCCCGGATGCACTGGTCGATAGCGTTGCGGCTCATGCGGCAAGCAACTCCCCGTTTTTGTTGTTGTTCGCTTCGTCTTGGTCTTGTGCTGCGTCGTCCACGTACACCAGCCGGTCAGAGATCTGCGCCTGCTCGTCGAAGAACGCATTGACCGCCGCCAGTTGTTCGGCGGTGCTCTCCAGCGTGTTCATGCGGTGGCGGAACAGGTTGGCGCCGCGCAGCCCGCGCGTGTACCAGGCAATATGCTTGCGCGCGGTGCGCACGCCGGTGAATTCGCCATAGAAGGCGTAGTGGTCTTCCAGGTGCGCATTCATGATGGCACGGATCTCGGCAACTTCCGGCGACGGCAGCATCTCGCCGGTCTTCAGGAAGTGCTCGATCTCACGGAACAGCCAGGGCCGGCCCTGCGCCGCGCGGCCGATCATGATCGCGTCCGCGCCGGTCAGCGCCAGCACTTGCTTGGCCTTCTGCGGCGTGGTGATGTCGCCGTTGGCGACCACCGGGATCGAGACCGCTGCCTTGACCGCGGCAATGGTCTCGTACTCGGCGTCACCGTGGTACAGGTCGGCGCGGGTGCGGCCGTGGATGGTCAGCATGCTGATGCCCGCATCCTCGACCATGTGCGCGATGCGCAGCGCATTGCGGTTCTCGCGGTTCCAGCCGGTGCGGATCTTCAGCGTGACCGGCACCCGGTCGCCCACGGCGCCGACCACTGCCTGGACGATGCGCACCACCAGCGGCTCGTTCTGCAGCAGGGCCGAGCCGGCGGCGACGTTGCACACCTTCTTGGCCGGGCAGCCCATGTTGATGTCGATGATCTGCGCGCCGCGGTCCACGTTGTAGCGCGCGGCCTCGGCCATCATCGACGGCTCGGCGCCGGCGATCTGCACGGCGATGGGTTCGACCTCGCCGGCGTGGTTGGCGCGGCGCATGGTTTTCTCGCTCTTCCACAGCTGTGCGTTGGACGCCACCATTTCCGACACCGCATAGCCCGCGCCGAGCTGCTTGCACAGCTGGCGGAAGGGCCGGTCCGTCACGCCCGCCATCGGGGCGACAAACAGGTTGTTGCGGAGTTGGTGAGGTCCGATCTGCACGGTTGGGCGGCGGTTCTGAGAGGCCGTCCCGGTGACCGTAGCGCCCTCGCGGCGCGGATGGCGCCAGGGAAGGGATCGGGACAGCCTGCTCTGAGACGGAAGACGAAACGGAAAAACATGCCCCTGCCGAAACTGCTGCCGGCGTTGGATCGGGACATGTGCGAGGGCAGGATTCTACCGCCAAACCATCGCCATTGCCCAAGATTTGAGCATCCGGAGCGCAACCCGGCAGGGACCGTGGCGCAAACGCCGCCATGCGCGTGGCGCTTGCGCCACTGGCGAGGTCAGCGACGCATCCCGAACATCATGTGGCGCGCCAGCGCGTGCCGCAGCGGCGGCAGGCAGGCCAGCACGGCCAGCGACGCGCCCCGCGCGTGCGCGGCCAGCGGGTAGGAGATGCCGAACACGCGTGGCAGCAGGTCGGTCACGCCGATGGTGACGGCGCGGTCGAGCCGGTGGCGGCTGGCGAAGGCTTGCAGCGCCTGCGGCGTGCAGGCGCTGCGCAGCGAATCGGCCAGCGCGAAGGCGTCGCGCAAGCCCAGGTTGAGCCCCTGTCCGGCCACCGGGTGCAGCGTTTGCGCGGCATTGCCGACGGCCGCCACGCGGCCGTTGACGGTCACCGGGGCCGCATTCAGGCCGAGCGGGAAGGCATGGCGCTTGCCGGCCAGCGTGAAATGGCCCATGCGGTCGCCAAAGGCCCGGCCCAGTTCCGCCGCGAACTCCGCTTCCGGCAGCGCGATGCGCCGCGCGGCCTGCTCCGGCGGGCAGCACCACACCAGCGCATAGCCCGGCACGCCGTGCTCCTCGTGCGGCAGCAGCGCCAGCGGGCCTTCGTCGGTAAAGCGCTCCCAGGCCCAGCCCGGCTGCGGGCGCGAGCAGGTCACATGGGCGATCACCGCGGTCTGGCGATAGTCGCGCGTGCGCGCGCCGCGACCCTGGTGGGCGGCCTGCTGGTGGAACAGCCCGCCCTCGGCCTGCACCACCAGGCGCGCGGCCAGGTACTCCACCTGGCCGTCGTGGCCGGTGCCGGCCAGTCGCACGGCGCCGGCATCGGGATCGTCCGCGGCGCTCGGCGCGTGCTCCTGTGCGATCTGGTCGATGCGGGTCTCGAACACGCGCTGCAGCCGGCCTTCGCCCGCCGCCTGCGCGGCATGGGCGAGCGCGCGCTCCAGTGCCTCGCACAAGTCGCCGTAGCGGACCACGTAACCGAGCGCCGGCACGCCGTAGTCGTCATGGTGCAGCCGCACATGGCCGAAGCGGCCGCGCTGCGAGACATGGATATGCTCGATCGGGCTGCCGGGCACCGGCCAGGCGCCGATCTGCTCCAGCAGCTGGCGGCTGCCATGCGACAGCGCGATCGCGCGCGGATCGCGCGCGGCGCGCGCCGGCGTGGCGGCATCGACCAGTGTCAGGCGCCAGCCGGTAGTGCGGAGCAACTGGCAGGCCAGCGCCAGCCCGACCGGGCCGCCGCCGACGATGGCGATATCGCGCAGGCTTTGGAAATCAGGCTGCGCGGCCGGCATCGTCGCTGCCTCCTGCATGACCCGCATCCGCCTCCGTTGGTGCTGCCGCATCGCGCTTCCAGCAGATCGCATCCGAGCGCGACTTGCCGGCCGCAGCGTCGCGCAGCGCGTTCTCGAGCTTCTGGTGGTTGAAACCCGGCAGTGCGCGCAGCTGCTCAAGCAGTGCACCATGGTTGGCGGCATTCAGCGGCGCCACGCAGCCCTGGCCCGAATCGGGCGTGCCGATCAGGATCAGCCAGGCCGTGCCGGCCCAGGGCGCGCGGTCGGACACCCGCACCACCACGCGCTCGAGCGTGTCCCAGGCGACTTCCTCGCGCTGGCCGTCGGGGCGGTGCACCACCACGCGGTCGTCGTACAGGTTGATGATGAAGGGTTCGGACGGATCGGGCCGGCGGTCGCTGCCAGCATTGCTGCCGCTGCGGGACTGGCCCGGAAAGATCCTGCGCAGCCAGCCGATCATCGCAGACCTCCGGCAACGCTCGCGTTGTCGCGCATCAGCGCCTCGATCTCGTCGGCCAGCACCGGCACGCCGCGCGTGATCAGCTCGCAGTCGCCCTCGGTGACCACGGCGTCGTCCTCGATGCGGATGCCGACATGCCAATAGCGCTCGGGTATGTCCTCGGCCGGGCGCACATAGATGCCGGGCTCGATGGTCAGCACCATGCCCGGCTGCAGCGGTCGCCACGGACGCTCGCCTTCGCCGCCGTGGCTGGCCACGCGGTATTCGCCCACGTCATGGACATCCATGCCTAGCCAGTGGCCGGTGCGGTGCATGTAGAAGCGGCGGTAGCTGCCGCTGGCGAGCACATCGTCGAGCGTGCCCTCCTTGTTGCGGTCGAGCAGGCCGGTATCGAGCATGCCCTGTGCCAGCACGCGCACGGCGGCGTCATGCGGCACGTTGTAGGGCACGCCGGCGCGGGTCTCGGCAATGGCGGCGTCCTGCGCGGCCACCACCAGGTCGTACAGCTCTCGCTGCGCCGGCGAGAAGCGGCCCGAGACCGGGAAGGTGCGGGTGATGTCCGAGGCGTAGCCGTCGAACTCGCAGCCGGCATCGATCAGGCAGAGGTCGCCGTCCCTCAGTTCGGCGGGGCCGGCGCGGTAGTGCAGCACGCAGGCGTTGGGGCCGGCCGCGACGATCGAGTTATAGGCCACGCTCTGCGCGCCATGGCGGCGGAACTCATAGAGCAGTTCCGCCTCCAGGTGGTATTCACGCAGCCCGGCGCGGGTGGCCTGCATGGCCCGCACATGGGCCCCGGCGGAGATCTGCGCCGCGCGGCGCATGGTGGCCAGCTCGCCGGCATCCTTGAACAGGCGCATTTCATCGAGCACGGTGCGGATGTCGAGCGCAACCGACGGCGCGGCCACCCCGGCGCGGCCCTGCATGCGCACGGCGTCCATCCAGCGCCGCATCTGCACGTCGGTGCGGGTCGAGTCGGCCAGCGGGTAGGCGATCTGCGCGCGGTTGGCCAGCAGCGGCGGGAGCGCGGCGTCGATCTCTTCGACCGAATGCGCTTCATCGAAGCCGAACGCGGCGCGCGCGCCATCCGGGCCGAAACGGAAACCGTCCCAGATCTCGCGCTCTTCATGCTTGGGGCGGCAGAACAGGATGCTGCGGTCGGCATCGGCGGGGTCGCCCGGCGCGCCGGCCACCAGCACCAGCACGGCATCGGGCTCGGTAAAGCCGCTCAGGTAATAGAAATAGCTGTCGTGCCGGTACGGGTAGTCGCTGTCGCGGTTGCGCATGGCTTCCGGCGCCGTGGGCAGGATCGCCACGCCGCCGCCGCCGGCGCGCAGGTGCTGCAGCACACGGGCGCGGCGGTCGCGGCAGGCGGCGAGGAGGGCGTTGTCGGGTGAGGACATGGTAGGGCCTGGGATGAGGAGGATCAGGGCGATTCTACCGCCGCTGGCGCCTCGCTGGCCGCGGGATCGTCCGGGCGCCTTGCCAGCCCCCGCCCAGTCAGTCGACCTAGCGCCCGTGCGCCGCCACAGGCGCTGCTGTCGCAAGCGCCGCATCCAGCTCGGCCAGCTGCGCCGGCGTGCCCACGTTCTCCCAGCGTCCGTCGAAGCGTTCGCCGGTAGCGGCGCCGGCCTCGATGGCCTCCCAGTAGTAGGGTGTCATCGGCATTTTGGTGCCAGGTTCGATGGCGGTGAAGAGGCGCGTGTCGTACAGGCCGATATTGCCGAATGTCAGCCGTTCGCCACCGTTGGCCAGTGTCCCGTCGAGCGTCAGCAGCCCGTTCGGTTGCAAGGTGAAGTCGCCGTTCGGGTGAAAGTCCGGGTTGGGCACCATCACCAGGTGCATGCGCGGGGCGGGCGCGCCGGCCATGTCGTGCGCGCGAGGCAACAGCCTGCGGAAGTCGTAGTCGCAGAAAATGTCGCCCGACACGGCCAGGAAGATCTCGCCGCGCTCCGGGTGCGCGGACAGCAGCGGCAGGGCCTGTGCGATGCCACCGGCGGTTTCCAGCGCAGTGCCCTCGGCAGAATAGGCCAGCCGCACGCCAAAACGGCTGCCGTCTCCCAGCGCGGCTTCGATCTGTCCGCCCAGCCAGGCATGGTTGATGACGATGTCGCGCAGGCCGGCACGCGCCAGCGCCTCGATCTTCCAGACGATCAGTGGCTTGCCGCCAACCGCCAGCAGCGGCTTGGGGCAGGTATCGGTCAACGGACGCATGCGGTCGCCGCGGCCGGCGGCGAAGATCATGGCCTTCATCAGAACAGAGCCTCCAGGGCAAGCAGCGCGGCCATGCCACCGGCGATGGTCCAGCCCACGCTGCGGGTTCGAGCGGCGATCAGGATGGCCACCACGCCGGCCACCAGCCGCGCGTTGGCGGGGGTGAGGGCAAGCTCGCCATGCTGCATCAGCAGGTCAGGGGCGATCAGCGCCGACAGCATCGCTGCCGGCACGAACTGCAGCGCGGTGCGGAACCACGACGGCAGCCGCACGCGGCCTTCCACGGCGATGAACGACAGGCGGATCAGGAAGGTCGCCAGGCCCGCGGCAAGGAAGACCCACAGCAGGGTCATCGCACTCATGCGGCCTCCTTGCCGGCTGGTCCGCCTGGCGTGGCATCGGCGCCACGGCTGGCCGGGCGTTGCCCGGGGCGGTTGCCGCGGCCCAGCACCAGCATGCCCACGGCAATGCCGCCGAGCGCCGCCACCATCAGCCCGAGCTTGTGCGGCAGGCTGTAGCAGGCCACCGCCAGCACGCTGGCGGCCAGCGCCGCGGCCACGTGCGAGCGGTGCTTCAGGCCCGGCACGATGATGCCGATGAAGGTCAGCGGCAGGAAGAAATCGAGCGGCCAGTCGCGCGGCACCTGGGCGCCGACCAGCACGCCGGCCAGCGTCGACAGCTGCCAGCTGGCCCACAGCGCGAAGCCGCCGCCGAAGTAGTACCAGTGGCGGTAGCGGGCGCGCGGGCCGCTGTCGCCAAGCCGGTGCGTCATCGCGGCAAAGGCTTCGTCGGTCAGCAGGTAGGCGATCAGCGCCTTCCAGCGCCGCGGCAGGTGCGCGAGCGTGGGCGCGATGGTGGCGGAATACAGCGCGTGGCGCAGGTTGACCATGGCCACCGTCAGCGTGATCACCACTGCCGGCGTGCCGGCAGTCCACAACTGGGTCAGGATCATCTGCGAGGCGCCGCCGAACACAACCACGCTCATCGCGCAGGCCAGCCACGCCGGCATGCCGGCGCCGACGGCCAGCACGCCGTAGATCAGGCCGAACGGCACCACGCCCAGCAGCATCGGCGCGAGCGCGCGCGCGCCGGCCAGCCATTCGCCGGCGGCGGTGATGGCGGGCGCGCGGTGGTCGGGCAGAACGGGCTGGTTGTCGGGCACGGCGTCAGAACGTGTAGCCGGCCGGGCTGGCCACGCCTTCGAGCGCGTCCAGCAGCCGGATCAGCTTGCGCAGTTCGGTGTAGCGGCCGGCCACCTGGCGGGTGTACTTCATCACCAGCGGCAGGTTGGCCAGGTAGCCGTCCTTGCCGTCGCGGTGGTACAGGCGGGCAAAGATGCCCAGCACCTTGAGGTGGCGCTGCAGGCCCATCCACTCAAAATCGCGATAGAACTCGCCAAAGTCGGCGCTGACCGGCAGGCCGGCCTTGCGCGCGCGCTCCCAGTAGCGGATCAGCCAGTCCAGCTGCTGCTCCTCGTCCCATTCGATATAGGCGTCGCGCCACAGTGAGACCGCGTCGTAGGTGATCGGGCCGATCACCGCGTCCTGGAAGTCGAGTACGCCCGGGTTGGCGCCGCCGTCGAGCACCATCAGGTTGCGCGAGTGGAAATCGCGGTGCACGTAGACCTGCGGCTGCGCCAGGATATTGGCGAGTAGCGCTTCAGTCACTTCGCGCAGGTCCGCCTGCTGAGCCTCGGTCAGGGTGGCGCCGAGGTGCCTGGCCACATACCACTGCGGGAACAGGTCGAGCTCGCGCTGCAGCAGCGCGCGGTCGTAGGCCGGCAGCTCGCCGGGGCGGGTGGCGGCCTGGATGCGGACCAGCGCGGCGGCCGCGTCGGCGTACATGCCGTGGGCGGTGGAGTCATCGAGCCGCGACAGGTAGGTCTGGTTGCCAAGGTCGGCCAGCAGCAGGAAACCCTGCTCCAGATCCTGCGCCAGCACGGTCGGCACGGTCACGCCGGCCGCGCCGAACAGCCCGCATACGTGGATGAACGGGCGGCAGTCCTCGTGCGCCGGCGGGGCGTCCATCACGATGGCGGTGGGATGCGCCGGATGGCCGGTGCTGACGCGGAAATAGCGCCGGAAGCTGGCGTCGGCCGAGGCGGGGGCGCAGGAATCGGGATCGGCGGACCAAGTCGGGCCAAGTCCGGATACCCAGGCCTTGAGCTGGTCCAGGCGCGGGTCGTGGGGGAGAGCTGCCATACAGATACGTGTGGGGAACGGGCGCAGAGTGGAAACGTAAATGAAACCGAAAGTAAGCGGGAAGGCGACCCTAGGTTGCCCCGTATAATACCCGACCAGACCCGGGCGCCGGGCGGCCTCCGGGTGGGGCCATTCGGTGCCCCGCAGCCTGCTCCGGCGGGGGCTGGCGGCTTGCAGGCGGGCCGCAGCCGACGCCGAGACTGACAACCCGTGCGAATGACCGAACAACGACGATCACCGAACAACAGGGCCTTGCCTTCGCCTGCCCCAACCAGCGTTCCTGCCCGAGCCAGGCGCGCCGGCGGCCTGCACGCGGGCGCGCTGCGGCCGCTGGTGCTGGCCATGGCCAGCCTTTCGGCCGGCGCACACGCGCAGATGTCCGGTTCGGCGATCCCCGATCTCGACCAGGTCGAGCCGGTGTTCGAAGCCGCTCCGAAAGCGCCGCCGCTTCCCGTGGAATCCGGCGAACTGGTGCCGCGGCTTGCCGAACCCGGCAAACAGTCTGACGCCGGCTCCGACGCCCCGACCTTTATCGAGGCCGACCGCATGACCGGCTACAGCGAGCGCGGCGTCGAGCTGGAAGGCCATGCCGAGCTGCGCCGTGACGGCGGTGCGATCAAGGGCGACAAGCTGACCTACGACCAGGACACCGACGAAGCCTTCGCGCAGGGCAATGTGCGCATGTCGCGCAGCGGCACGCTGGCGGTCGGCCCCGAGGCGCGGATGAAGGTCGAGGCCAACGAAGGCTATATGCTGTCGCCGGACTATTATTTCCAGCAGACCGGCGGCTCGGGCAAGGCCGAGCGCATCGACTTCCTGGACAAGGACCGCAGCACCGCCAGGCACGCGTCATACACCACCTGTTCGCCGGACAACGCCGACTGGTATTTCAGCGCGAACCGGATCGACCTGGACAACGACCGCCAGGTGGGCGTGGCCTACGGCGGCGTGCTGAATTTCTTCGGCGTGCCGATCGCGGCGGCGCCGGCGTTCAGCTTTCCGCTGAACGACGACCGCCGCAGCGGTTTCCTGCCGCCGCTGATGGGCTACAGTTCGCGTGCGGGCTTCGACCTGACCACGCCGTACTACGTCAATATTGCGCCAAACCGCGACCTGACCATTTATCCACGGCTGATGACCGAGCGTGGCCTGCAGCTCGGCGGCGAGTACCGCTATCTCGGTCAGGGCTACAGCGGGCGCCTGCGCGCCGAGTTCCTGCCGGACGACAAGAGGACCAATTCGGACCGCTGGGCCTACTCGATCCAGCATAGCCAGAACCTGGCCAAGGGGCTCAATGCCTACCTGAACGTGAACCGGGTATCGGACGACCGATATCCGGACGACTTCAACCGCAGCGTTGCGCAGTCCGCGCAACGCCAGTACACGCAAGAAGGCGGCGTTACCTACAACTGGCAGGATTTCACGCTGCTGGCGCGGGTGCAGAAGTTCCAGACGCTGCGTCCCAGCGAACCCTCGTACGAGCGCGTGCCGCAGCTCAACGGCAAGTACATCCGCTATGACCTGGGCGGTTTCGACGTGCAGGTGGAAGCGGACTATACGCGCTTCCGCATTCCGCTGACGTCCACCGGCTTCCAGCAGCCGCAGGGCGAGCGCATGTATATTCAGCCGAGCATCAGCTACCCGATCGTGCGGGCGGGCTGGTTCGTGACGCCGAAGGTTACCTTCAACGCGGCGCAGTACCAGATGGAGGCGGCTTCCAATGCGCCTACGGCGCAGAATAACTTCTCGCGCGTGCTGCCGACCATGAGCCTGGATTCGGGCATGACGTTCGAGCGCGAAGCACCGACTGTCAGCCGCCTGTTCGGCGTGAACTATGTGCAGACGCTGGAGCCGCGCCTGTTCTACGTGTACACCCCGTTCCGCGACCAGAGCCAGTTCCCGCTGTTCGACACGGTGCAGTCCGACTTCGGCTACGGGCAGATCTTCAGCGAGAACCCGTTCACCGGCTACGACCGCGTCGCCGACAACAACAAGCTGACCGGCGGCCTGACCACGCGCCTGATCGAAGCCGACACCGGAATCGAGCGCTTCCGTGGCACCATCGCGCAGCGCTACGACTTCACCGGCCAGCGCGTGCAGATCAACGGCACGCTGGCGGATCCCAAGGCGGGTTTCTCGGACCTGCTGGCGGCCACCACCATCCAGATGTTCCGCGGCTATTACCTGGACGCGGGCGTGCAGTACAACCCGGACAGCGACCGGATCAACTACGGCAACGTGGCGGTCTCTTACCGGCCCGAGTCGCGCAAGGTGATTAATGCAGGCTACCGCTACCGCCGCCCGACTTCGGTGACCGACAACACCGCGATCGACCAGTTCGAGGTGTCAAGCCAGTGGCCGATCACGCGCCGTGCCTACGGCATCGCACGCTTTGCCTTCGACCTGACCGCGAGCCAGATGGTCGATGCGCTGGCCGGCGTCGAGTACGCCGCCGACTGCTGGGTCGGCCGCGTGGTCTACCAGCGCTTCCGCAACACCACGCAAGGCTACACCGGGCGGGTCTTCCTGCAGGTGGAGTTCCGTGGCCTTTCCAAGATCGGTTCCAACCCGTTGAACATCCTGCGCCTGAACGTGCCCGGCTATGAGCCGGTGTCGGCCAAGCCGGTGCCGACGACCCAGTTCGATCACTATGAATGACGGATTACGATGAAACGTCAAGAATTCGCCGTGTTTTCCTTTCTCCTGACGTCCTGGCACCGCTTGCTGCTGCCGGCCGTGCTGGCCGCCATGACGGTGCCGGCTGCGGCGCAGCTCAAGGCGCCCGGGACGGCGCCGCGCTCCAGTGGCATCTTCGTGCCGCAGGCGTCTGACGTCGCGGCGCCGTCGAGCCAGCCCAAGCTGGGCGTGCCCCAGGCCGGGGGCCAGAAGCGTTCGCAACTGGTCGACGAAGTGGTCGCGGTCGTCAACAACAGCGTGATCACGCGGCGCGAGCTGCTCGACCGTGCCGATGAAATCGAAGGCCAGCTGCGTGCCGCCGGCCGCCCGGCGCCCGCGCGCGCCGACCTGCTGGGCGAGGTGCTTGAGCGCCTGGTAATGGAGCGCGTGCAGACCCAGGCCGCGCAGGAGGCCGGCATCCGCGTGACCGACCAGGAAATCGACCGTGCCATCGAATCGGTGGCACAGCAGAACCGGCTGAACGCGACCGAGCTGCGCCGCCGCGTCGAGGCCAGCGGCATGACCTGGACCAAGTACCGCGAGGAACTGCGCAAGCAGGTGCAGGTGATCCGCCTGCGCGAGCGCGAGGTCGATTCCAAGGTGCAGGTCTACGACGGCGAGATCGACAACTACCTGGCGGCCCGCGGCGGACAGGGCGCCGCCAGCGGCCCGACCGAATACAACGTGGCGCAGATCCTCGTGCGCGTGCCCGAGAATGCCTCGGACGCACAGAAGCAGGCGCAGCGCGCCAAGGCCGAAGGGCTGCTCAAGCAGGCCCAGGGCGGTGCCGACTTCGCACAGCTGGCGCAGGCCAACTCCGAGGGCCCCGAGGCGGCCCAGGGCGGCGCGATGGGCTTCCGCGAGATCGGCCGCCTGCCGGCACTGTTCGCCAACGCCGTGGTCGACCTGCAGGCTGGCGGGGTGGCGCCGCAGGTGGTGGAGAGCGCGGCGGGCTTCCATGTGGTCAAGCTGGTGGCCAAGCGCGCGGCGCCGGCATCCGGCCCGGCCGCGGCCTCGAAGATCACCCAGACCCAGGTGCGCCATATCCTGATCCGCACCGGCCCCAACATGCCCGAGGCCGAGGCGCGCCGCCAGCTCAGCACGCTGCGCGACCGCATCACCCACGGCGGCGATTTTGCCGACGCGGCCAAGCGCTTCTCGCAGGACGGCTCGGCGCAGAACGGCGGCGACCTCGGCTGGGTCTCGCCGGGAGAGCTGGTGCCCGAGTTCGAGCAGGCCATGAGCCGTCTGCGCCCGAACGAGATCTCGGAGCCGGTGGTCACGCAGTTCGGCGTGCACCTGATCCAGGTGCTCAACCGGCGCGAGACCGAGATGTCGCCCGAGAAGCAGCGCGACTTCGCCCGTGCCGAAGTCCGCGAACAGAAGCTGCGCGCAGCCTATGATGACTGGGTGCGCCAGCTGCGTTCGCAGGCGTACGTGGAGTACCGGGTCAACCGGCAGCGCTGAAGCGCCGGTCCCCGATCCGCTGACCTGACATGCCCGACCCGCTAGCCCTTGCCATCTCGACCGGAGAACCCGCCGGCATCGGTCCCGATATCACCATCGGGGCGTTGCTGCAGCTGGCGGGCGCCAACAATGGCGTCGGCGGCGGGCAATACCGCTTCCATGTGCTGGGCGATGCCCGCCTGCTGGCCGACCGCGCGGCGGCGCTGGGCGCCACGCACGCCTGGGAGCGGCGCATTGCCGACGGCGACGTGGTGGTCGAGGACATCCCGCTGGCGGTCGCGTGCGAGGCCGGGCGGCTCGACGCGCGCAACGGCCCCTATGTGCTGAAGCTGCTCGATGCCGCCATCCGCGGCTGCCGCGCGCGCGGCAAGGCCGCGCCCCGGTATGCCGCAATGATCACGGCGCCGGTGCAGAAGAGCACCATCAACGACGCCGGCGTGCCCTTCACCGGCCATACCGAATACCTGGCCGAGAGCGCCCGCGTGCCGCGCGTGGTGATGATGCTGGCCGGCCCGCAGCCCGCGCACGACGGCGCCATGCTGCGCGTGGCGCTGGCCACCACCCACCTGCCGCTGCGCGCGGTGCCCGATGCGCTGTCGGTGCCGCTGCTGGTGCAGACGCTGTCGATCATCGATGCCGACCTGCGCCGCTACTTCGGCATCTCGCGGCCGCGCATCCTGGTCACGGGCCTGAACCCGCACGCCGGCGAAAGCGGCCATATGGGCCGCGAAGAGATCGACATCATCACGCCCGCGCTGGCGCAGGCAAAAGATGCCGGCATCGACGCGCGCGGGCCCTTTCCGGCCGACACGCTGTTCCAGCCGCGCCACCTGCGCGATGCCGACTGCGTGCTGGCGATGTACCATGACCAGGGGCTGGCGCCATTGAAATACGGCACCTTCGGCCACGGCGTGAATATCACGCTGGGGCTGCCCTTTATCCGCACCTCGGTGGACCATGGCACCGCGCTCGACCTTGCCGGCACCGGCCAGGCCGAACACGGCAGCATGATCGAGGCCATCCGCAGTGCGGTCACCATGGCCGGCCACGCCAATGGCCGGCGCCCTGGCAGCAACGGTGCCACGGGCAGCCATCCTGGCCACACCCATTCCGGCCTGCAGCCGCCATGCTGAAGCTGGACGAATAACCCATGCGTTCAAACGTGCACCAGGGCCATGTGGCCCGCAAACGATTCGGGCAGAACTTCCTGGTCGACGACACCATCATCCACGGCATCGTCAATGCCATCAGCCCGCAGGCCGACGACGTGCTGGTCGAGATCGGTCCCGGTCTGGGCGCGCTGACCGACCCGCTGCTCGAACGGATCCCGCAGATGCAGGTGGTTGAGCTGGACCGCGATCTGGTCGAGCGCCTGCGCCGCCGCTATGGCGAGCGCCTGCAGGTCCACGCCGGCGATGCGCTGGCGTTCGATTTCGACAAGCTCGCCGTGCCCGGCCGCCCGCTGCGCATCGTCGGCAACCTGCCGTACAACATCTCCAGCCCGCTGCTGTTCCACCTGATGGATTTCGCCGACCAGGTGCGCGACCAGCACTTCATGCTGCAGAAAGAGGTGGTGGAGCGCATGGTGGCCGAACCCGGCAGCAAGGCCTTCGGCCGGCTCTCGATCATGCTGCAGGTGCGCTACTACATGGAACACGTGCTGGACGTACCGCCGGGCGCCTTCAATCCGCCGCCCAAGGTCGATTCCGCCGTGGTCCGCATGATCCCGTGGCCGCGCCACAGCGACGGCCGGCTGCGTTCGCCGCATGCCGATTGCGACATCACCGTGCTGGGCGACGTGGTCACTGCAGCGTTCTCGCAGCGGCGCAAGGTGCTGCGCAACACGCTCTCGTTCCTGCGCGACCAGGTCGACTTCGATGCGATGGGCTTCGACCTCGGCCGCCGCGCCGAGGAAGTGCCCGTCGGCGAATATGTCGAACTGGCCCGGCGCCTCGGTGGTACGCCATCCGGCCAGGCCGGACAGGCCGCCTGAGGCCCGCACATCCCGATTCCCGAATCCCGAGTTTCCCGCGACTATTTCGTGCAAGACCGTCCCATGACAGCCCAGACCCAAACCAACCGGCGTCCCGTGATCCTGACCGGCGACCGTCCCACCGGCCCGCTGCACCTTGGCCACTATGTCGGCTCGCTGAAGAGCCGCGTGACGCTGCAGGACACGCATGAGCAATACGTGCTGCTGGCCGACACCCAGGCCATGACCGACAACGCGCACGATCCCGACAAGGTGCGCCGCAACGTGCTGGAAGTGGCGCTGGACTACCTGGCCGTGGGCATCGACCCGGCCAAGACCACCATCACCGTGCAGTCGCACCTGCCGGCGCTGGCCGAGCTGACGCTGATGTACCTGAACTTCGTCACGGTGGCGCGGCTCGAGCGCAACCCGACCATCAAGGAAGAGATCCAGGCGCGTGGCTTTGGCCGCGACATCCCGGCCGGCTTCCTGTGCTACCCGGCATCGCAGGCCGCGGACATCACTGCCTTCAAGGCCCACGTGGTGCCGGTGGGCGAAGACCAGGCGCCGCTGATCGAGCAGACCAACGAGATCGTGCGCCGCATCAACCACCAGGTCGGCCGCGAAGTGCTGCCCGAATGCAAGGCCCTGATCCCCGAGTTCGGCCGCCTGCCTGGCGTCGACGGCAAGGCCAAGATGAGCAAGTCGCTGGGCAACGCGATCGCGCTGGGGGCTTCGCCTGAGCAGATCAAGGCTGCGGTGCACAGCATGTACACCGACCCCAACCACCTGCGCGTGTCGGACCCGGGCCAGGTCGAGGGCAACGTGGTGTTCACCTACCTGGATGCGTTCGACCCCAACACCGAGGAAGTCAAGGCGCTGAAGGAGCACTACCAGAAGGGCGGCCTGGGCGACATGGTGCTCAAGCGCCGCGTCGAGGGCATCCTGCAGGACATGCTGGCCCCGATCCGCGCGCGCCGCGAAGAACTGGCCAAGGATCCGGACTATGTGTTCGACATCCTGCGCCAGGGCACCGCGAAGGCACGCGCGCTGACCCAGCAGACGCTGGACGAAGTGCGCGACGCGCTCGGCATGTTTTCGTTCGAGGCACGCCGCTGAGCGTCAGGCAGCGGCGGCTCCGGCCGCCGCAGTATTGCGCTTGCCGCGCCGCTCAGGCGCGGCGATTGACCAGCACGATGCCGGCCAGCACCAGGAGTGCCGCCATGGCAAAGCGCGGGCCCACCGCGTCGTGCATCAGCACCACGCCGAAGGCGACCCCGAACAGCGGCGTCAGGAAGGAAAATACCGACAGCCGCGACGCCAGGTAGCGCCGCAGCAGCCAGAACCAGGTCAGGTAGCTGGCAAACGCGATCAGCACTGACTGGTAGAACAGGCTCGCCAGCACCACCCCGTCGATCTGCACGGTTGCGGTCTGGCCGGCGGCCACCGCCATCGCCAGCAGCATCACCGCGGACACCGCCAGCTGGTACAGCAGGGTCTTGCTGGCCGGGGCGCTGGCCAGCGGGCTGGCGCGCACCACCACGGTGGTGGCAGCCCACAGTGCGCCGGCGAGGATGCCAAGCGCATCGCCCAGCAGCGTGCTGCCCTGCGCCGACGGCGCGGCAATGCCATCGGCAAAGGCCAGCGCCATGCCCGCGAACGCGAGCGCCACGCCCAGCCATTGCCCGGTGTGCAAGCGCTCGCCCGGCACCACGAAATGCAGGCCCAGCGCGGTGAAGATCGGCGCGGTGTACAGGAACACCGCCATGCGCGAGGCCGTGGTGTGTCCCAGCCCGACGAAGATGCAGAAGAACTCTGCGCCGAACAGCAGCCCGGCCAGCAAGCCGGCGTTCAGTGTGCCGTCGCGCCGCCACAGCGGCGTGCCGCGCCAGGCGGCAAAGCCGAACACCAGCAACGCCGCCACCGCCGAGCGCACGCCGGCCTGCAGCACCGCGCCCATCAGCGGCGCGGTGACCTTGATCACCACCTGCTGCAGGCCCCAGGCGGCGCACAGCACCACCATCAGGCCCACGGCGATGCCGTCGAGCGGCTGCCGGGTCAGGGCTTGCGTGCTCATCGTCAGCGTCCGTCAGGGACGGCTGGCGTCGCGGGTGGAATGGCGCTCGATCAGTTCGATCTTGTAGCCGTCCGGGTCTTCGACAAAGGCGATCACGGTGGTGCCGCCCTTGACCGGGCCGGCTTCGCGCGTGACCTTGCCGCCGGCGGCGCGGATGCGCTCGCAGGCGGCCGCGGCATCGTCGGTCTCCAGCGCGATATGGCCGTAGGCCGTGCCCAGGTCATACTGGTCGACGCCGTAGTTGTAGGTCAGCTCCAGCACCGCGGTCTCGCTCTCGGGGCCGTAGCCGACGAAGGCGAGGCGGTACTTGTACTCAGGGTTGTCGCTCTGGCGCAGCAGCTGCATGCCGAGCACGCGGGTGTAGAAATCGATGGAGCGCTGCATGTCGCCGACGCGCAGCATGGTGTGGAGGAGTCGCATTTGAGGGCCTTCAACTGTTTTAGGTATAGGAAGGCGCCATTTTAGTGCGTTTGGCCGAAACGTACCGGCCCGCTCCCGCTCGCTCAGAATGTCGGCAACAGCTCGGGCGGGTGCGCCCGCAGTTGCGCGCGCGCATCGCGGAACTCGGGGAAGATCGATTCCACGGTCTGCCAGAAACGCGGGCCGTGGTTCATTTCCTTCAGGTGCGCCAGCTCGTGCGCGGCGACATAGTCGATCATCGACAGCGGGAAATGCATCAGGCGCCAGTTCAGCCGGATCTTGCCGTCGGCGGTGCAGCTGCCCCAGCGCGTGGCGGCCGAGGTCAGCGCAAAGCCGGTGTGGCGCACGCCCAGCTTGTCGGCGTAGATATCGAGGCGCTCGGCCAGCAGCCGGCGCGCCTGCTGCTGCAGCCAGCCCTGCACGCGGTCCTTGATCTGCTGCTCGTCGGCATGGCCCGGCAGCGCCAGGTGCAGCACGCGGCGGTCGGCATCGAACAGCAGCGCGCCGAGCGGCGACTCCAGCGACAGCGTCAGCGGCTGCCCCAGGAAGGGCAGGCTGGCGCCGTCGCGCCATTGCACCGTGGGCAGGATGCGGCGCGACTCGCGGTGGCGCCACTCGCCCAGCTTGTTGAAGATCCAGCGCTGTTTTTCCAGGATGGCCGACTCGATGTCCGCCAGCGTGACCCAGCGCGGCGCCGTGATCGACAGGCCGCGGTCGTCGATGGTGAAGCCGATGGTGCGGCGCGCCGAGCGCTTGAGCGTGTAGTGCAGCGGCCGTTCGCCGATACGCAGCAGGCGTGCGTTGGGTTGCGGCACCGGCCAGGCGGGCTGCTGCGGGGGCTCCGGCGCAAGCGGGGCCGCAGGCTGCGGCGCCTGGGCGGACTCCGCCAGCGGCAGCTCCAGCTGCGCGCCGTCGGCGTCGGTGGCGGGTCGCAGCAGCTTCATGCGGCGGGCCCGGCCGGGGCCGCGCTCCGGTAGCTCTGCGGATCGATGCGGCGCATGTCGCGCTCGATCCATTCCGCCACCTCCTGGTTGAGCTGGTCCGCGGTCTTGTTGGCCGAGGCGATCGCCGGGCCGACCGAGATCGTCACCATGCCCGGGTGCTTCAGGAACGAATTGCGCGGCCACACCCGGCCCGAGTTGACCGCCATCGGCAGCACCCAGGCGCCGGTTTCCACCGCCAGGCGCGCGCCGCCGCTCTTGTAGCGTGCCTTCTCCAGGCCCGAAGGCGTGCGCGTGCCTTCCGGGAACATGATGATCCAGGCGCCTTCGGCCAGCCGCTCGCGGCCCTGGCGCGCGGCCGAGGCGAAGGCGCGGGTGCCTTCCTTGCGGTTGATATGGACCATCTTCAGCATGCCCAGCGCCCAGCCGAAGAACGGCACCAGCAGCAGCTCGCGCTTGAACACGAAGCACAGCGGCTTGGGCATCAGCGCCACGTAGGCCACGGTTTCCCAGGCTGACTGGTGCTTGGACAGCAGCACCACCGGCTTGTCGAGCATCACGTCCATATGCTCATGGCCTTCGATGCGGTATTGGATGCCGCAGATGCCGCGCGCGGCCCAGATCACCAGCAGGGGCCAGCCGCGCACGAAGCGGAAGCGCTGGTCGGCATTCATGAACGGGAACACCAGGAAGCAGGCGCAGGCGTACGGCGGCGTCAGCACCAGCAGGTACAGCGCAAACAACAGGGAACGGAGAAACGTCATGCGGGGGGGCGCGCGGGGGTGCGAATAGGGAATGGATGCGGGCGGTCAGCCGGCGCTATGAGTGGGCGGGCGCTGTGCGCCGCCGTTGCCGGTCAGCCAGCGCGCAAACGCGAGCAGGTCGTCGTGCACTTGCGTGCCCGGCGGCAGGGCGCCCTGGTCGAGGGTCTTCTGGCCCTTGCCGCTGCGTACCAAGTGCGGCGCGCAACCGACCGCCACGCCGGCTTCCAGGTCGCGCAACGAATCGCCAACGATGGGCACGCCGCGGAGCTCGATGCCGAAGCGCTCGCTGATCTGCTCCAGCATGCCGGGCTTGGGCTTGCGGCAATCGCAGCCGTCCGCGGCGGTATGCGGGCAGAAGAACACCGCGTCGACGCGCCCGCCCAGGCGCGCGAGCAACGTGTGCATCTTCTCGTGCATGGCGTTGAGCGCGCTCATCTCGAACAGCCCGCGGCCGATGCCGGACTGGTTGCTGGCGAGGACCACGCGGTAGCCGGCCTGGTTCAGCGCGGCGATGGCCTCAAGGCTGCCGTCTATCGGCACCCATTCATCGGGCGTCTTGATGAACTGGTCGCTGTCGAGGTTGACCACCCCGTCGCGGTCCAGGATGACAAACTTGGGCGGCGTCTGCGGCATGTGCGGCTCCGGTGGCTGAGATCAGGCGGCCAGCTTGGAGATGTCGGCCACGCGGTTGGCCATCGCGTGCAGCGAAGCCAGCAGCGCCAGGCGGTTGGCGCGCAGCTGCGCGTCCTCGGCCATCACCATCACATCATTGAAGAAACGGTCGACGGCATCGCGCAGCTGGGCCAGGTCGCGCAGCGCGGCGGTGAAATCGCCACTGGCGAAGGCGGCTTCCACGGCCGGGCGCACGCGCTCGATGGCGGCGTGCAGCGCGCCTTCGGCCTCTTCCCGGAACAGCGCCGGATCGACCGCGCCGACCGGCTCGGTGTTCTTGCGCAGGATGTTGGTGATGCGCTTGTTGGCGGCGGCCAGGGCCTCGGCCTCGGGCAGCGCGGCAAAGGTGCGCACGGCTTCCATGCGGCCCAGGATGTCGTGCAGCTGGTCCGGGCGCAGGCTGACCACGGCCTCGACTTCGTTGGTGGTGTAGCCCTTGTCCTTCAGGTAGCCGCGCACGCGGTCGTACAGGAAGTCGGCGATCGCCTCGGGTGCCGGCTTGACTGCAGCGATGCCGGCAAAGGCCTGCTGCGTCAGCGCCAGCAGCGACGTCAGCGACAGCGCCAGCGGCTTTTCGATCAGCATGCGCAGGATGCCCAGCGCATGGCGGCGCAGCGCGAACGGATCCTTCTCGCCGGTGGGCTGCAGGCCGATGCCCCAGATCCCGACCAGGGTCTCGAGCTTGTCGGCCAGCGCCACGGCGGTGCTGACCGCACCTGCGGGCAGCGCATCGCCGGCAAAGCGCGGTCGGTAGTGTTCGGAGCAGGCCAGTGCCACGTCTTCGGCTTCGTCGTCGTGGCGGGCATAGTACGTGCCCATGGTGCCCTGCAGCTCGGGGAACTCGCCGACCATGTCGGTCAGCAGGTCGGCCTTGGCCAGTTCGGCGCCGCGCATCGCGGCGGCCTTGTCGGTCGGCACGCCGCTGTCGTTGAGCGCATCGGCGATATGGCCGGCGATCTGCTGCAGGCGCTGCACGCGGTCCAGCTGGGTGCCGATCCTGTTGTGGTAGACCACGCTGGCCAGCTGCGGCACGCGCGACGCCAGCGTCTTCTTGCGGTCCTGGTCGAAGAAGAACTTGGCATCGGCCAGGCGCGGGCGCACCACGCGCTCGTTGCCGGTGATGATCGACTGCGGCGTCTCGGTGGCCAGGTTCGACACGATCAGGAAGCGGTTGCGCAGGTGGCCGTCGGCATCGGTCAGCGCAAAGTACTTCTGGTTGGTCTGCATGGTCAGGATCAGGCATTCCTGCGGCACTGCCAGGAAGGCTTCCTCGAAATGGCAGGCATAGACCACCGGCCATTCCACCAGCGAATTGACTTCATCGAGCAGCGACTCGGGCATGATCACCTGGTCGGCGCCGGCTTCCTTGAGCAGCGCGGCGCGCATGCGCTCGCGGCGCTCGGCGTAGCTGGCGACCACGTGGCCGGCGGATTCCAGCCGCTGCGCATAGTCATTGGCATGCGCGATCTCGATCACGCCATGCGACAGGAAGCGGTGGCCCTGGGTCAGGTTGCTGGCCTGCAGCCCCAGCAGCGTCACCGGCAGGATCTCGGCGCCGAACAGTGCGATCAGGCTGTGCGCCGGGCGCACGAAATGCACGGTGCTGCCGTCCGGGCGCTGGTAGCTCATGACCTTGGGGATCGGCAGCTTCGCAATGGTGTCTTCCAGCGCTGCCTGCACCGCGGCAGCCAGTTCGGCGCCGCGTGCGGTATAGCGGTAGAAGAAGGCCTCGGCCTTGCCGTCGGAGGCGCGCTCCAGCGACTGCCAGTCGATCTCGGCAACGCCGACCGACTTGGCCAGCGCAGCCAGCTTCTTGGCCAGCGGCGCGGTGGGCTCGCCGTTGGCGTCCAGCGCCACCGACAGCGGCAGGACCTTCTCGCGCTGCTCGCGGTCCGGCGCGCTGCGGCGCACGCCCGACACCAGCGCGGCCAGGCGGCGCGGGGTGGCGAACGGCGTCACGGTGGCGCCCGGCTCAAGCAGGTCGCGCTCGCCCAGGCCGGCGAACAGGCCCTGCGCGAAGGCGTCGCCCAGGCGCGCCAGCGCCTTGGGTGGCAGCTCTTCGGTGAACAGTTCGATCAGCAGCGAGTCGGTCATGGGTTGCGACATGAATCGTATCCAACAGGTTGTAGCGCGCGCCGCTTATCAGCAGCGCGGCGAAAGATTAGGTTCCACTCCGGACAGCAGCCACAGGCCGTTCTGTTGCCGGAATTGCAGCGTGGTGTAGGCGCATTGCGCGGCCGCCGCGGCGCTGGCCGCGCCGTTGCTGCCGCCGCGGCTGCCTGCAGCCGGGAAGCGTGCGTCGATACGGCGCAGGCGCTTGTCGTAGCGGATCTCGTCGATGCGCCCGCCCACCCAGAAATCGATCTTCGGCGGCAGCTGCGCCGCCGAGTAGTAAGTCTTGACCGTGCGGCGGGTGCGGCCGTTGTGGGTCTCCATCTCCACCCACGTCAGCGGGTAGCGGATAGCGCTTTCATAGGCGCGCAGCGGCACGCGGTGCCAGCCCAGGTCGCGCTGGCCGGACAGGTCGCACGAGAACGAGCGCACCAGCTGCGTCCACTGGTCGAGCGCATTCAGCGACGGGCGCCATTGGCGCGCCATGGCCAGCTGCAGCGCCTGCGGATCGGCCTCGCACACATTGCTCAGTTCGGCCGGCAGCATCAGCACCTGCGCGCTGGGTGCCGCCTGCGCGCGCGCGCCGATGGCATTGCCGGCGGCGGCGAGCGCGGCGATCGCCGTGGCGCAGCACAACGCGCTGCGCGCCAGTTGCGTCATGCCCGGGCTCCGCCGTTGCCGCACATCGGGAAGCCGAGGGCCTCGCGCGAGTCGTAGTAGGCCTGCGCCACCTGGCGCGACAGGTTGCGGATGCGGCCGATATACGCCGCGCGCTCGGTCACCGAGATCGCGCCGCGCGCGTCCAGCAGGTTGAAGGTGTGGGCGGCCTTGAGCACCTGCTCGTAGGCGGGCAGCGCCAGGCGCGTGCCGGCGGCCTGGCCTTCCTCGGTGCCTTCGCCGTTGCCCATCAGCCGCTTGGCCTCGCCTTCGTGCTCGGCGAAATGGCGGAACAGGATCTCGGTGTTGCTGTGCTCGAAGTTGTAGGTCGACTGTTCGACTTCATTCTGGTGGTACACGTCGCCATAGGTCAGGCGGCGCGTCTCGCCGTTCTCGACCCACTCGGTCCAGATCAGGTCATAGACGTTCTCGACCTTCTGCAGGTACATCGCCAGGCGTTCGATGCCGTAGGTGATCTCGCCGGTGATGGGCTTGCAGTCGATCCCGCCCACCTGCTGGAAGTAGGTGAACTGCGTCACTTCCATGCCGTTGAGCCAGACTTCCCAGCCCAGGCCCCAGGCACCCAGCGTGGGGTTCTCCCAGTCGTCCTCGACGAAGCGGATGTCGTTCTGCTTCAGGTCCAGGCCGAGCGCCTCGAGCGAGCCCAGGTACAGCTCCAGGATGTTCTCCGGCGCGGGCTTGAGCACCACCTGGTACTGGTAGTAGTGCTGCAGGCGGTTGGGGTTCTCGCCATAGCGGCCGTCCTTGGGGCGGCGCGACGGCTGCACGTAGGCGGCACGCCACGGCTCGGGGCCGAGCGCGCGCAGGAAGGTGTGTACGTGGGATGTGCCGGCGCCGACCTCCAGATCGATGGGTTGCAACAGCGCGCAGCCCTGCCGGTCCCAATAGGCCTGCAGGGTCAGAATCATTTGTTGGAAGGTCAGCATATGAAGACTAGGTAGAGGCACCCGGGCGCGTTCGCGGCGCCCGGCATGCAGGCCGCGCGGCGCGTGCCGGAGCCGGCGCATGCGGATTTTGCCAAACCCTGAATTCTATCGGCTTTTTGGCGAGGCGCCCCGTTTGGCGGGGCCGGCTAGGTCACGCACCGATGGTGGAGGATGCCCGCCAATGTCGGTCCTACGCAACGCATCGGGAAAATACCGAGGCGGATTTCAGGTTTGGCCGCTGCTGGCCGATAACGTTTTTGTATACAGTATGAGTAAGCAACCCGTTTCAGAGCGTTGCGATTGACAGTCCGTGCCGGCATGGCGGGCACGGCGGCTGCTGGCTGGCACCGCAGTGGCCGTTTGTCGGTAACTGATTATTGATGGGGACTTGGCATCATGGCACTTCTTTCTCGCAAACCTTACCTGGTCGCAATCGCGGTCATGATCGCCGCGGCCACCGTGTCCGTGGCGACCGGGCTGCTGAACTGAACCGGCTGGCGCTCACCTGAGGCGCCACCACCGGCACCGCAATCCAGCGCCGGACGGCGGCGGCGATCCCGCCGCGTCCGGTGCCTGCGCCAGCCTGTGCCTTCAGCCTGCACCGCGCAGCTTGCGCATACGCCAGGCAGCAAGCCCCAGCACCAGTGCAAACAGCGCCAGCACCGGCGCGTTCCCCCAGCGGATATAGGGCGTCAAGCCCTGCATGCCCTGCACCTCGGCCGCCAGCGTGCCGACCGTGAAGGTCGGCAGGCGTTGCTGCACCGAGCCGTCCGGACGCACCACCGCAGTCATGCCGGTATTGGTCGAGCGCAGCATCGGCCGGCGCGTTTCCAGTGCGCGCATGCGCGAGATCTGCAGGTGCTGGTCCAGCGCGATGGTGTCGCCGAACCACGCCAGGTTGGTCAGGTTGGCCAGGACATTGGCCGGCGCCGGCTGCTGGCGCAGCGTCTGCGCGATCTCCTCGCCGAACAGATCCTCGTAGCAGATATTGGGCGCCACGCGCACGCCGCGCACCGGCAGCGAGGCCTGGTCGAGCCCGCCGCGGCGGAAGTCGCCCAGCGGCATCTTCATCATGTCGACGAACCAGCGGAACCCCAGCGGGATGAATTCGCCGAACGGCACCAGGTGGTGCTTGTTGTAGCGGTACAGGCGTTCGGTCTCGGGGCCCAGGCCGAAGACGCTGTTGGTGAAGTCCACCGGCGAGTCGGCGCCGGCGGCGCCGAACAGCACCGTGGTGCCGCTGGCCAGCGCGTAGTCGCGCACCGCCACGGCCACGTCGACCGGCAGCTCCTGCAGGATGACCGGGAACGCGGTTTCCGGCGTGACCACGAGGTCGGCCGGCGCGGCGGTGATCATGTCGCGGTACAGCTCGATCGAGCGCTGGATGCCGGCGGGCTCGAACTTGATGTCCTGGGCCACGTTGCCTTGCAGCAGCCGCACCGACAGCGGCTTGCCGGCGGGCGTGGTCCAGGCCAGCGGCGCCAGCGCGGCGCCCGCGGCGGGCAGGGCCAGTGCCAGTGCCAAGGCGCCCAGCGCCCGGCCGCGCTCGCCGCGGCCCAGCCCGCGTACGGCAGCCGCCAGCAGTGCCGCCACCGCGGCTGCCAGGGCGCCGATGCCGTATACGCCAAGCAGCGGCGCGAAGCCGGCCAGCGGGCCATCGGCATGGGCATATCCGCCCGACAGCCACGGGAAGCCGGTAAACACCACGCCGCGCAGCCATTCGGTGAGACCCCAGGCAGCGCCGAAGGCCAGCGGCGCCAGCAGCGTGGCCCCGGGCAGGCGCGCCGTCAGCCGATGCCACAGCGCGCCGGCCAGCGCCGGGTAGAGCGACAGGAAGCCAGAGAACAGCACCACCGCGAGCGCGGCCATCCACGCCGGCATCTCGCCGTAGACGTGCATGCTGATATAGAGCCACCAGATGCCGGACAGGAACCAGCCCAGCCCGAAGGCGTAGCCAGTGGCGGCGGCCAGGCGCGCGCGCGGCGCGTCGGCCATCAGCGCGGCCAGGCCGGCCAGCGACAGGATCTGCAGCCACCACCAGTCATGGGGGGCGAAGGCTTGCGTATGGGCGATGCCGAGCACGCCGGCCAGCAGCAGCCGCGCCATGGTCGCCGTGCGCGAATGCGCGCGCGTGCCAGGCACACCCGCCGGGGCGGCGTCGGCAGCGGCGGCGCCGTTGAGGATCGGGGCGGAACGCTTCATGCGCCGGCCGCGCCCGCGTTGTCGCCGTTGGATTCCCGGTGCACCTGCAGCAGGTGCACCTGGCGCGCGTCGGCGCGCAGCACCTCGAAGCGGATCGGCGGCAGGGTGATGACCTCGCCGCGGTGGGGCACGTGGCCCACGTGGTTGGACAGCAGCCCGCCCACGGTATCGACGTCGTGGTCGGAGAAGGCGGTGCCGAAGGCGTCGTTGAACTGGGCGATCTCGGTCAGGCCGTGCACGCGCCAGCTGCCGTCGGGCATTGGCAGGATATTGTCCTGGTCTTCGTCGAGGTCGAACTCATCCTCGATGTCGCCGACGATCTGCTCCAGCACGTCCTCGATCGTCACCAGGCCGGCCACGCCGCCGTACTCGTCGACGACCATGGCGATATGGTTGCGGTTGATGCGGAAGTCGCGCAGCAGGATGTTCAGGCGCTTGGACTCGGGGATGAACACCGCCGGGCGCAGGGTCTCGCGCAGGTCGAAGGCGGGGTCGGTGTAGTAGCGCAGCAGGTCCTTGGCCAGCAGGATGCCGATGATGTTGTCACGGCTGCCTTCATAGACCGGAAAGCGCGAGTGCGCGGTCTGCTGCATGAAGGGGATGAACGCCTCCGGGGCATCCGCGATATTGACCATATCCATCTGCGCGCGCGGCACCATGATGTCGCTCGCGGTCAGTTCGGAGACCTGGAACACGCCCTCGATCATCGACAGCGAGTCGGCGTCGATCAGGTTGCGCTCATGCGCTTCCTGGAGCACTTCGAGCAATTCCGCGCGGGTGTCCGGCTCGGGGGAAATCAGGTCTGACAGGCGTTCGAGAAGCGATCTGGGACGATCGGCCTGCTTCAGGTAAGCGGGCTTCGAACTGGGATAAGGGTCGTTCATTTCGCGGCGAGCGCGTGGTGGAGATCGTCTGAAGGATACACTAAAAGCCTGGCCGTCCCGTGACGGCGGGCGGTGTCCTGCGACGATATGTGCAGCATGCGGCGCCCGGTCGGCGCCGCCCGTGAGAAAGGGATTACGCGGGGATCACGCGGCGCGGTCGCTGTGGTAGGGGTCGGCGTAACCGAGCGCCAGCAGCGTTTCGGTCTCGATCGCTTCCATTTCCTCGGCTTCGACGTCTTCCTCGTGCTCGTAGCCTTGCGCGTGCAGCACGCCGTGGACGATCAGGTGCGCATAGTGCGCTTCCAGCGGCTTGCGCTGCTCGCGCGCCTCGGTTTCCACCACCGGGCAGCACAGCACGATATCGCCCGTGACCGGGTCTTCCTCGTTCTCCGCATAGGCAAAGGTCAGCACATTGGTGGCGTAATCCTTGCCGCGATAGGTGCGGTTCAGCGTGCGGCCTTCTTCCTCGTCGACGAAGCGGATGGTCAGCGCGGCGTCGGCATATAGCGCCGACTTGACCCAGGTCTCGATCTTGCGGCGCGGCGGCAGGCCGGCGCGCTTGCCGACGCCGTCGCCGTTCTGGATCTCGAGCTCCAGCCCGGGCGGAGTGGCCGGCGTGCCGGTGGTGGTGACCACCGGCGTGGCGGTCACGGCCACCGACAGCGAGTCATGGTTGTCCGGGCGCACCAGCAGGCCAGCCTGCTGGTTGGTGTCGGTGTGCTCGGCCAGCAGCGCGACCACGCCGTCGGCTGCCTGCGACAGGTCCAGCGTCAGGCTGCGGCCGTCGGGCAGCTGCACGCGCAGCGCGTGCGCGGCGCTCTTGCGCGCGCGGCCGTCGCCGTCGAACAGGGTCAGGCTCACGGCGGAAGACTTGGATTTCTGGGATTTCAATTAAGCGTCCTTGTGCTGGGCGTGGTATTCGTCATAGGCATCGACGATGCGGGCCACCAGCGGATGGCGCACCACGTCGATGCTGGTAAAGCGGGTGCAGGCAATGCCGCGCACGTCGCGCAGCACGTGCAGCGCCTCCACCAGGCCGCTCTTCTGCCCCCTGGGCAGGTCGATCTGGGTGGTGTCGCCGGTGATCACCGCCTTGGAGCCGAAGCCGATGCGCGTAAGGAACATCTTCATCTGCTCGGGCGTGGTGTTCTGCGCCTCGTCCAGGATGATGAAGGCATGGTTCAGCGTGCGCCCGCGCATGTAGGCCAGCGGCGCGATCTCGATCATCTGGCGCTCGAACATCTTCTGCGTGCGGTCGAAGCCGAGCAGGTCGTACAGCGCGTCATACAGCGGGCGCAGGTAGGGGTCGACCTTCTGCGCCAGGTCGCCGGGCAGGAAGCCCAGGCGCTCGCCGGCTTCCACCGCCGGGCGGGTCAGCACGATGCGCTTGACCGCGTCGCGCTCCAGCGCGTCGACCGCGCACGCCACTGCCAGGTAGGTCTTGCCGGTGCCGGCAGGGCCGACACCCAGGGTCAGGTCGTGCGACAGGATATTGCGCAGGTAGTCGCGCTGCGCCACGGTGCGGCCCTGCAGGCCGGTGCGGCGCGTGTGCAGCACCGGCGATTCGTCGCCGATCTCGCGCTCTTCGACATTGTCGCCGTTGCCGGGCAGGTAGCTGCCATGCGCGGACAGCTGGCGTGTTTCCACCAGGCCCAGTTGCACGTCGTCGATCGACAGCGGCGTGCGCGCCTGGTTGTAGAAGCGCTCCAGCGCCGTTGCCGCATCCTGCGCGTTGCCGCCGCGCACCGTCATGCGGTGGCCACGGCGCTGGATGTTCACGTCCAGCGCCTGCTCGATCTGGCGCAGGTTCTCGTCGAGCGGCCCGCACAGGTTCTGCAGCCGGGTGTTGTCGTCCTTGGGGGCGACGAATTCTGCGGAAGGGATTTTCATCGGTTGGCGATGGCCTCGCTGGATGGTGCCTGGTTACTGCCGAACCATGATCTCGCCGCGCAGCGAGTGCGGGAAGGCCTGCGTGATGCTGACATCGACCAACTGGCCGACCAGCCGGTCGCGGCCTGCCTGCGGCACGCCCGGCAGCGCAAAGTTGACCACGCGGTTGTTCTCGGTGCGCCCGTGCAGCTCGGTCGGATCCTTGCGCGCGGGGCCTTCCACCAGGATGCGCTGCACCGTGCCGACCATGTTCTGGCTGATGCGCTGCACGTTTTCCTCGATGGTGGCCTGCAGCCGCTGCAGCCGGCGCAGCTTGACCTCGTGCGGGGTGTCGTCGTGCAGGTTGGCAGCGGGCGTGCCCGGGCGGGGGCTGAAGATGAACGAGAACGAGGTGTCGTAGCCGATCTCTTCGATCATCGCCATCAGCTTCTCGAAGTCGGCATCGGTCTCGCCGGGGAAGCCGACGATAAAGTCCGAAGACATCGACATATCCGGGCGCAGCACGCGCAGCTTGCGGATGATGCTCTTGTACTCCAGCACGCTGTAGCCGCGCTTCATCGCCATCAGGATGCGGTCGGACGCATGCTGCACCGGCAGGTGCAGGTGGTTGACCAGCTTGTCGCAGCGGCCATACAGCTCGACCAGGCGCGAGGTGAATTCCTTCGGGTGGCTGGTGGTGTAGCGGATGCGCTCGATGCCGGGAATCTCGGCCACGTACTCGATCAGCAGCGCAAAGTCGGCGATCTCGGTGGTGTCGCCCATCTTGCCGCGGTAGGCGTTGACGTTCTGGCCCAGCAGCGTGACTTCGCGCACGCCCTGTTCGGCCAGGCCGGCGACTTCGGCCAGCACGTCCTCGAACGGGCGCGACACTTCCTCGCCGCGGGTGTAGGGCACCACGCAGTAGCTGCAGTACTTGGAGCAGCCTTCCATGATCGAGACAAAGGCGCTCGGGCCTTCGACGCGTGCCGGCGGCAGGTGGTCGAACTTCTCGATCTCGGGGAAGGAGATATCCACCTGCGACTGGCCGGTGCGCTGGCGCCGCGCGATCAGGTCGGGCAGGCGGTGCAGCGTCTGCGGGCCGAACACCACGTCGACATAGGGCGCGCGCGAGACGATGCTGGCGCCTTCCTGGCTGGCCACGCAGCCGCCCACGCCGATCACCAGGTCAGGCTTGACCGCCTTCAGTGCCTTCATCCGGCCGAGTTCCGAGAACACCTTCTCCTGCGCCTTCTCGCGCACCGAACAGGTGTTGAACAGGATCACGTCGGCGTCTTCGACGTTGTCGGTGGGTTCCAGCCCCTGGCTGGCGTTGAGGACGTCGACCATCTTGTCCGAGTCGTACTCGTTCATCTGGCAGCCGTACGTCTTGACGAAAACTTTCTTCATATGCCGATCTCAGTGGTTGACCTGGGGGCATCAGGGTGTTGCAACAACACGGCCGGCGCGTGGGGCACGCCGGTCGCACTTCCGGGGGACTACGATTTCTTCTTCAGCGCCTTCTGTTCCGGCTCGCTCAGCACCCAGGCGGTCAGCAACTGGCCGTACAGGTCCAGCTTGTACCGCACCGGCAGCTTCTGGCCCGCCACCGCGGCACTGGCCAGCAACTGGTTGTCGGTGCCGAACAGGCGCAGGCCCGGCGCCACGCCGACGGTCTTGCCGTCGAGCGTGGCCGTCTGCGGGGCACCGGCAGACGGCGTGGCGATAACGAGCCTGGCCGCCTGCGCATCGTCCGGGATCGCCCGCACCGGCTGGGCCATCGCGCTTGCCGCACCGAGCAGCAGGGCGGCGGCGCAGGCCAGCGCTGGCAACAGCCTGCGGGCGCGCCCGGGTTGGACAGACTCCGGCGCCTCGCGGCGCGCATCACGACCTGCTGGCATGGGGGAGAACTCCGACTAATGGGACGACGCGTTGGCGGGAATGGCCCAAAGGCGGGCGCAACCCGGCATTTTACCCCGCTGGCGGCCTGACAGGGTCGGCGATGCGGCGGGGCTCAGAACAGACAGGATGCCTCTTGCAGCACACGCTGCTTGGACACCGTGCCCATCAGTTCGCGGCCGGCGCTGTCGCGCACCAGCGGGATGCGGTTGATGCCGTGCTCGGCAAACACCGCCAGGGCGTCGCGCAGGCCCGAATCCGGGGTCAGTGCGGGGAAGTCGCGTTCGGCCAGCGCCAGCACGTCGTCCGCGGCGCCCTCGCGCTGGGCGCGCTGCAGCGCATGGATCGACAGCGCGCCCAGCAGGCGGCCATCCGCTTCGACCAGATAGAGGTAGCGCGTCCCGGTCTCGGCAAACTTGTCGGCCGCGGCCGCCAGGGTGGCGTTCGGGTCGAGCACGGTATCGGTCGGGTCGCACAGGCCCGCCAGCGTCAGCGTGCGGGCGTGTTCGGCCGCGGCCGAGGCCTGCGCGCGCTCGGCGATCACGCTGTACAGAGACAGCGTCTGGCAGCGTGACGCGGTGTAGTACGCCGCCACTGCGCCGATCATCGACGGCAGCAGCAGCGCGGGCGCCAGCGTCATCTCGAACACCATCAGCACCGACATCAGCGGCGCCTGGCTGGTGGCCGCCAGGAACGCGCTCATGCCCACCAGCGGCAGCAGCGGCGCCGCAGCGGCCGCCGTGCCCTGCATGCCGATGGCCAGCAACTGCCCGAGCGCCGCCCCCACGAACAGCGACGGCGTGAACACGCCGCCGACCGCCCCCGAGCCCATGCTGATCACCGTAGCCACCAGCTTGGCCAGCAGCACGCCGGCCACCGGCACGCTCAGCGGCTGCTCCTGCAGGATGGTCTGGATGGTGGAATAGCCGTTGCCAACCACCTCGGGCACCGCCATCGCGAGCACGCCGACCAGCGCCCCGCCCAGCGTCAGCCGGGCCACCGGGCCGCCAGGCATCGCTGCAAAGCGGCTGCGCGCAAAGCCCGCCGCACGCATGAACAGCGCGCCCGCAATGCCGGCGGCCACGCCCAGCGCGGCCGCGGCCAGCAGGATGTGCGGGCGCAGGTCGGGGGCGATATCCAGGCCCGGGTAGAGCGGCTGCAGGCCGCCGTGCCACTGGCTGACCATGGCACCGGCCACCGAAGCCAGGAAGAGCGGCATCAGGCGCTGCACCGCGAGCGCCCCGAACACCACTTCGGCAACGAAGACGGCAGCGGAGAAGGGGGTGTGATAAACGGTGGCAAGGCCCGCCGCGGCCCCGCAGGCGGTCAGCATGCGGCGCATGTTCGAGCCGCCGCCGCGTTCCAGCCGGGTCGACGGGAACAGCGAGCCGCACAGCGCCGCCAGCTGGATCATCGCGCCTTCCTTGCCGACCGAGCTGCCGCTGACGATCGAGAAAAACGACGAGAGCGCGCGCAGCAAGGTGATCCGCACCGGCAGGCGGCCGCTGCCGTTGGCCACCGCTTCCATGTAGTCGGTGGCGCCGCCGTGGCTGCCGGCCAGGCGATTGGCCAGCACCAGCAGGCCGCCCGCCAGCGCGCCGCCCACGGCCGGCACCACCACGCGCCACGCCAGCGCCAGCGTGGCGAATACGGCCACCACGTCGGCATGGCTGGAAAACAGGACCACGCCCGCGCCATCCAGCGCCTCCTTGAACAGCGTGGTGGCAATGGCCGCGACGATCCCGACCGGGATGGCCGCGAACAGGGTGACTTCCTGGTCTTCGAGGAAACGCAAGCGCATGGCGGCTTTCCGGGGCACATGTGGCGCGGGTGCGGAGCCGGAGCGGGGGCGGGCAGAGGCTGTCATGATAGCGCAGCGCCACCCGCGCAGATCCGATGTGCGCCGGCGCGCATGCGGGGCCGCGCGCGGTGCAGAACCCGCTGGTCCCGGACTGGTACACTACCGCTCTTTCCTTCGCGGGCGGGCCGGTGCCCTGCCATGCCGGCTTCCCGGCGTTCGCGTTCCGATTCCGATCCGATTACCAGGAGCCATCCGGCGTTTGGCGCACCGCGTGCGCAGCGATGGCCCAAGCAGCAATTCATGTCTTTTTCTGAACTCGGCTTGTCCGACAAGATTGTGCGTGCCGTGGCCGAACAGGGCTACACCACGCCGACTCCCATCCAGGCCCAGGCGATCCCCGCCATCCTCAAGGGCGGTGACCTGCTCGCCGGCGCGCAGACCGGCACCGGCAAGACCGCCGGCTTTACGCTGCCGATGCTGCAGCTGCTGTCCGATTCCGCGGCGCGCGGCGCCAATGGCGCGCAGCGTCCGGCCCGCCTGCCGGTGCGCGCACTGGTGCTGACGCCCACGCGCGAACTGGCCGCCCAGGTCGAGGAGAGCGTGCGCAACTACGGCAAGTACCTGCGCCTGCGCTCGATGGTGATGTTCGGCGGCGTCGGCATCAATCCGCAGATCGAACAGCTCAAGCGCGGCGTCGAGATCGTGGTGGCCACGCCCGGCCGTCTGCTGGACCACGTGTCCCAGCGCACCATCGACCTGTCGCAGGTGGAACTGCTGGTGCTGGACGAAGCCGACCGCATGCTCGACATGGGCTTCATCCACGATATCCGCAAGATCCTCAACGTGCTGCCGGCCAAGCGCCAGAACCTGCTGTTCTCGGCAACGTTCTCGGACGATATCCGCGCGCTGGCCGACCGCCTGCTGAACAACCCGGCCTCGATCGAGGTGGCGCGGCGCAATACCACGGCCGAGACCGTGGACCAGCGCGTCTATCCGGTGGACCGCGAGCGCAAGCGCGAACTGCTGGCCCACCTGGTGCGCCAGCATGACTGGCACCAGGTGCTGGTGTTCACGCGCACCAAGCACGGCGCCAACCGCCTGGCCGAGCAGCTGACCAAGGACGGCCTGTCGGCACTGGCGATCCATGGCAACAAGAGCCAGTCGGCGCGCACGCGCGCGCTGTCGGAATTCAAGTCCGGCACGCTGCGGCTGCTGGTGGCAACCGATATCGCCGCGCGCGGCATCGACATCGACCAGCTGCCGCACGTGGTCAACTTCGACCTGCCCAACGTGCCCGAGGACTATGTGCACCGCATCGGCCGCACCGGCCGCGCCGGCGCCGAGGGCGAAGCGATCTCGCTGGTCTGCGTGGACGAGATTGCGCTGCTGCGCGATATCGAACGCCTGATCAAGCGCAAGCTCGAGCAGACTGTGCTGCCGGGCTTCGAGGTCGACCCGAGCATCGCGCCCGAGCCGATCCAGAAGGGCCGCCAACAGCGTGGCGGTGGTGGCCAGGGGCAAGGACAAGGCCAGGGCCGCGGACGCGCCCAGGCGCGTCCGGCCGGCAACGAAGGCGAGGGCGCCCAGCGCCAGCGCCCGGCGCGCGAAGCGCAGGCTGCGCCGCGGCAAGCCCAGGGCGGCCAGCCGCGCACGCGGGCTGTCGAAGGCGGCCAGCGCGGCAACGGTGCAGCCAACGGCAACCGTGGCGGCCAGCCCGCCGGCGGCGCGCGCAATCCCGCACCGCGCCGCGACGGCCAGGAGCCGGCGCGCCAGCAACGGGCCGCGGCGCAACCCGCGCGCCAGCCGCACGACGCGGCCCCGGCACCGGCGCGCAATCGCCGTCCGGCGCCGCAGGCCGCGCTGCTCGGCGGCAACCGCAAGCCGGCGCGCTGAGCGGGACAGGCTGACAACATGCACGCGTCCGACACCCCGGCCGACCCCGGCGTTCCCTACGCCGGCCTGACGCCGGAGCTGATGCTGGACGCGCTGGAAGGCGCTGGCCTGCGCCCCGACGGGCGCCTGCTGGCGCTCAACAGCTATGAGAACCGCGTCTGGCAGCTGGGCATCGAAGATGCCGCGCCGGTCATCGCCAAGTTCTACCGTCCGGGCCGCTGGACCGATGCGGCCATCCTGGAAGAACACGCCTTCGTGCAGCAGCTGGCCGATGCCGAGATCCCGGCCGTGCCGGCCATGGTGCTGGCACCGGGCGCGGCCGGCACGCTGCTGCATCACGCCGGCTTCCGTTTCGCGGTATTCCCCCGCTGCGGCGGCCGCGAGCCCGCGCTGGACCGTTCCGACACGCTGACCTGGCTCGGCCGCTTCATCGGCCGCATCCACGCGCTGGGGGCGACGCAGCCCTACCAGGCGCGCCCGGCGCTAAATCTTGAAACCTTCGGCGTTGCCCCACGCGACTGGCTGCTCGCCAGCGGCTGCATTCCCGCCGACCTGCTGCCCGCATGGCAATCGGTGACCGACCTGGCGCTGGACGGCGTGCGCCGCTGCTATGAGCGCGCCGGCGAGGTGCGCCTGCTGCGCACCCACGGCGACTGCCATCGCGGCAATGTGCTGTGGATCGGCGAGGACGACGCGCGCGGCGGCACTCATGGCGCACCGGGCCCGCATTTCGTTGACTTCGATGACAGCCGAATGGCGCCGGCGATCCAGGACATCTGGATGCTGCTCGAGGGCGACCGCGCGGCCATGCAGGACCAACTGGCCGACATCGTTGCCGGCTATGAGGACTTCGCCGAATTCCAGCCGCGCGAACTGTGGCTGGTGGAAGCGCTGCGCACGCTGCGGCTGCTCCATTACAGCGCCTGGCTCGCCAGCCGCTGGGCCGACCCGGCCTTTCCGGCCGCGTTCCCTTGGTTCGGCACGGCGCGCTACTGGCAGGATCGCATCCTGGAACTGCGCGAACAGGTGGCGCTGATGGACGAAGCGCCCCTGTGGGGCGCCTGAGGTCTACCGGTCGGCGCCGCCAGGGCGCCGGTTTTCCACTACTTTGCTCAACCCTTCTTTTCCGGCGCCTTGACCAGCAGCACCGGGCACTCGGCCTGCGCCAGCACGCGGCCTGCGACCGAACCGATCACCGCATCGAAGAACGAACCCCGGCCATGCGTGCCCATCACGATGGCTGCGGCGTCGACCGAGCGCGCACAGGCGACGATGCGCTCCGGCGCGAAGCCGTGCAGCGGGTGCCGCTCGAACGGCACCTTGGCTGCGGACAGAATCTCGCAGACCGTCGCCATGGCCTTGTCGCTGGCCTCCTTGTGCCAGTCATCGATGGTCTCCTTGCTGACAAAGGCGCGCACCTGGCCGCTTACTTCCGGCGCGACATGCACGACATGCACGGTGAAGCCGCTCTGCAGCAGCTTGCCTTCGGCGATAAAACGGGCCGCGGCGTCGCTGAAGGCCGAACCGTCGGTGGCGAGCACGATATTGGTCATGTTGGAAATCTCCTGGATGGGGGCTGTCGGCAGGCGGTGCACCATGAGGCGGCACCGCCATCTGGAACCATCATGGCACCTAGTGTCCTGCCAGGACCCGATTTAGATCAAGTCGGATCGGATTTATCCGATTTCGCCGTGCGATAGCCGGCCGGCTGACGGATTCCGTCAAGCCGGCTGAAGCATTTGGCCATTGCCCCGTCAACGCCGTGGCGCGTAGCATGCTCCCGAGCCCCGCGGCAGGCATTGGCACGCCCGCGCTGCCGCAGGCACAGCCCATCCCATACCAATTCAATGCAAGCTGTCCCCCGGCCATGGCCCGGGCGGGCGGCGATTCCGGAGACGACGATCATGAGTGAGCGTGGCAACCTGCTGCCCCTGCGCGGTATCAAGGTAGTGGAATTCGAAGGCATCGGCCCCGGCCCGTTGTGCGGTGCGATGCTGGCCGGCCTGGGCGCCGAGGTCACGCTGGTGACCCGGCCGGTCGCGCCGGATGCCCGCCGCATCCTGCGCGGCCAGCCCGTGCCGCCTGAGATGGAGCTGGAGCACGGCAAGCGCGTGGTGCAACTGAACCTGAAGTCTGCGGACGACGTGGCCGCCGCGCTGGACCTGGTGGCCGGCGCCGACGCGCTGATCGAAGGGCTGCGCCCGGGAGCGATGGAGCGCCTCGGCCTGGGCCCGAAGGCGTGCCATGCACGCAATCCGCGCCTGGTCTACGGGCGCATGACCGGCTGGGGCCAGACCGGCCCGCTGTCGCAGAGCGCCGGCCACGACCTCAACTACATCGCGCTGACCGGCCTCTTGTCGATGGCCGCGCGCGAGGGCGAGCTGCCGATGGTGCCGCCGACCGTGATGGGCGATGCCACCGGCGCGCTTGGCCTGGCATTCGGCATCACCAGCGCCATCCTGAGCGCGCGCGCAAGCGGCGAGGGCTGCGTGGTGGATGCGGCCATCACCGATATCGTCGCCATGCTGGGCTCGCTGGTGCAGGTGTCGCGCGCAGCCGGCACGCTGGGCGGCCCGCAACCGAGCCCCTTCCACGATTCGCCGTTCTATGACGTCTTCCCTTGTGCCGACGGCCGCGCCATCACGCTGGGCGCGCTCGAGCCGCAGTTCTACCGCGAGCTGCTCGAGCGGCTCGAACTGACCGACATCGACCCCGCCACGCAGTATGACCGCGCCCAGTGGCCCGCGGTGAAGGCACGCATTGCCGCTTGCATCGCAGGCAAGCCCAGCACCCACTGGGAGGCGGTGCTGGGCGGCACCGACGTGTGCTTTGCACGCGTGCTGACCCTGGACGAGGCCGCGCGCCATCCGCACAACCAGGCACGCGGCACGTATCGGCTGTACCAGCAGGGCGAGCGCGAGGTGCCGCGTTCGGCGCCGGCGCCGCGCTTCCTGCCCGCGGGCATGGAATGACCTTGGGGCCGCGGCACCGATGCTGCGGCCGCTCGAATCGGCTTGATCGGTTCGGCTACCATGCGGCATCCACCCAAACCGGAGACCCATGCCATGGCCGAACCCAGCCAACTTCCCGCCTACACTCCCACGCCGGCCTTCGAGGCCGGTCTTGACGTGCGCACCGAAGTGCTCGGCCCCGAGCACGTCCGGCGCGCGCTGGACGCCGCCGCACAGCAGGGCGACACCAGCCTGCAGCAACTGGTGACGGAGTTCGCCTGGGGCACGGTCTGGACCCGCGACGGCCTGGACCGCAAGCAGCGCAGCCTGGCCACGGTGTCGATGCTGATTGCGCTGAACCGGCCGCAGGAGCTGGCCGGCCACCTGCGCGGCGCGCTCGCCAATGGCGTTACGCCGCAGGAACTGCGCGAACTGATGGTGCACAGCGCGGTCTACTGCGGGTTCCCCGCGGCGCTGGATGCCAGCCGCAAGCTGACTGAAGTCCTCGACGCTGCCAACGGGTAACGCCGACCGCGGCATCGATACGAAAACAGCCATGCAGAAGAGTCTGACTCTGATGCAGATTTTGCCGCATCTGCGCGGCGAGGATTCGGCGCATCAGGATCTCTCCGGCCCCTTAACCTTGGCACCAGGCCAAGCCATGCAAGTCGTTAAGGAGCCTCAAATTGCATCTCGCGCTGATCGTCGATGAACCCTCCCGGTTCCGCACCACGCTGTCCGCTGAAATCCGCGCTGAGTTGGGCGCCGGTGAAGTACTGGAAATGGACGGCATGCAGGAAGCATTCCGGCTGGTCCGCGAGCAACGGCCGGGGCTGGTGCTGGTCGATATCGAGTGCTTCGGCAATCCCGGCATCGACTTTGTCCGGCGCGTCTCGGCGACGCAGCCCGCCGTGCCCTTGCTGGTACTGTCCGACAGCGACGCCACCCTGGCGTCGGTGCGGGCGCTGCGCGCCGGCGCCCATGGCTTCGTGGTCAAGCAGCGTGGGCTGGCCGAGGTGATGCAGGCCGTACGCGGCGTGCTCAGCGGCTACCTGGTATTTCCCATGCATACGCTGGAAACCGTGCGCCAGATCGGCGAGCAGCGGGAATCCGGCTTTGCGCGGCTGAGCAACCGCGAGATCACCATCCTGCAATACCTGGCGCGCGGCCATTCCAACAAGTCGATCGCGGCGCAACTGCTGATCAGCAGCAAGACGGTCAGCACGCACAAGGCCAACATCATGGCCAAGCTCAATGTCGGCTCCCTGGTCGAAATGGTGGACTACGCGCGGCGGCATCAGCTGGTGTGGTAACGCGCACCCCGGGCGGCTTGCGGCACCATGCCGCCATCGCGGGTAGACTGTTGGCGTGTGTGACGAATCCGAACTTTTCGCCCGATGCCACCGACCCTGAATGCCGCCGCACGCCGCCTGGGCGCTGTCGTGCTTGCCTGTGCCGCCGCATGCCTGGCCACGCCTGCCTTCGCCAACGAACCGATGTGGTTTGCGCAGGGCCGACCGGTGCCGGCGGCCCGCCAGGCCGTCGATGCGCTGGCCGCGGCCGCGGCCGACGGCCTCGACCCGCGCGACTACGATGCCGACGCCTTGCGCCAGGCCGTGGCCCAGGCCGCCAGCGGGCCAGCATTGCCGCCGGACGCGGCCGCACGCGTGGACGCGGCGCTGAGCGCCGCGATGGAGCGGATGCTGGCAGACCTGCACGGCGGGCGCGTCAACCCGCGCGCGGTCCATGCCAACTTTGCCCCGCAGGCGGAACGGCCCTTCGATGCCGCCGTCTGGCTGCGCGATGCCGTCAAGCAGCAGCGGCTGCCCGCCGCCATCCGCCAGGCAGCGCCCACCTTCCCGCTCTACGGCACGCTGCGGGACGCCCTGGCGCGGTACCGCGAGATCGCGAAGCAGCCGGTCTGGGGGCAGCCGCTGCCACCGTTGCCGGCGAGCAAGCTGACGCCGGGCCAGCCCTGGGCCGGTGCCGCGGCGCTGGCTGCACGCCTGGTTGCGCTGGGCGACCTGCCCGCCGGCACCCAGGTGCCGGCCCGCTACGAAGGCGCCCTGGTCGACGGCGTCAAGGCGTTCCAGTCGCGCCACGGCCTGGAGGCCGACGGCGTGATCGGCGCGGCCACGCTGGCACAACTCAACCCGCCCATCGCCAGCCGTGTGCGGCAAATCGAACTGACCATGGAGCGGCTGCGCTGGACGCCGCTGGACGGTCCGCGCATGATCGTGGTCAATGTGCCGGAGTTCATGCTGCGCGCCTATGAGATCCGCGACGGCAAGCTCGACATCAAGCTCGAGATGAAGGTGATCGTCGGCAAGGCACTGGATACGCGCACGCCGCTGTTCGAGGAGGATATGCGCTACATCGAGTTCAGCCCGTACTGGAACATCCCGCCCTCGATCGCGCGCCGCGAGACCGTGCCGCACCTGCGCAGCGATCCGGCCTATTTCAACCGGCAGGGCCTGGAGTTCGTTACCGGCGACGGCAAGGCCGTGACCACGCTGTCCGAGGAAAATCTCGAAGCAGTGCTGAATGGCCGCATGCGCATCCGCCAGCGGCCAGGCCCGCTGAACGCGCTGGGCGATATCAAGTTTGTGTTTCCCAACAACGAGAACATCTACCTGCACCACACGCCCTCGCCGCAGCTGTTCAAGCGCGGCCGGCGCGACTTCAGCCACGGCTGCATCCGCGTGGAATCCCCAGTAGCGTTGGCCCAGTTCGTGTTGCACGATATGCCGGACTGGAACGAAACCCGTATCCGCGAAGCGATGACGCGTGGCAAGTCCAATACGGTGCGCCTGGAGCAGCCCTTGCCGGTGGTGCTGGCCTACGGCACGGTCATTGCGCGCGCCGATGGTCGTGTATCCTTCTTGCCTGACATTTACGGTCACGACAAACTGCTGGACAAGGCACTGCGGCAACGCAACGGACGGCCCCAGCAACCAGCTATCGCAAGCGCCTCCGGCACCACCCGCTGAGGCGCCACTGGGACATTCAGAGGAAGTACCATGACTGATGCGACGCGCAAGGCACGCCGCCGCTTTCTTCATACCACCGGAGGCCTGGCCCTCGCCGCCAGCCTGATGCCGCTGGCACCGCGCCAGGCGCTGGCAAACCTGCCTGCAAACCAGGCCCTGGCAGGCCTGCCGGACGCCCGCACCCTGGCTTTCGACCACACCCATACCGGCGAACGCGTGTCGCTGGTCTATGCCGTTGGCGACCGCTTCGTGCCCGACGCGCTGACTACGCTCAACGGCTTCCTGCGTGACCATTACTCCGGCAAGGTCGGCATGATCGATCCGCAGCTGTTCGACCTCCTGTTCCAGGTCCGCCGCGAGCTTGGCACCGAGCAGCCGTTCCAGGTCATTTCCGGCTACCGCAGCCCGGCCACCAACTCGCGCCTGCGCAACTCGCGCGGCGGCGGCGTGGCCAGGCACAGCCTGCACATGGACGGCAAGGCCATCGACATCCGCCTGGCCGGCGTGCCGCTGGCGGACGTGCGCGACGCGGCCAAGTCATTGCAGGCTGGGGGCGTCGGCTTCTATGAGTCTGACCAGTTCGTGCACATCGATACCGGGCGCGTGCGTTACTGGTAAGCGTTGTCTGTGGCCGCCCATCATGGGCGGCTCGCTTGCGCGAGCTGGTAGCGACCCAAAGAAAAAAGCCGCGAACCCATGCGGGATCGCGGCTTTTCAAATAGATGGTGGCGAATCAGGGACTCGAACCCCGGACCTGCGGATTATGATTCCGTCGCTCTAACCGACTGAGCTAATTCGCCAACGAAGACTGAGATTATACCTGGGCTTTCGTTGCTGTCAACACCTTCGCGTGAAGATTTTGCACGAAGGGCCCATGCATAAAAAAAAAGGCAGGCCGGTGGGCCTGCCGTTTCCGTTAGTGCCGGACGACCGCTCAGTCGTTGGCGTAGATGTTCACGTCCTTGGTCTCGCGGATGAACAGCGCGCCGATCACGAAGGTGATGGCTGCGATGATGATCGGGTACCAGAGCCCGTAGTAGATGTTGCCGTTCTGGGCCACCAGCGCGAACGAGATGGTGGGCAGCAGGCCGCCGAACCAGCCGTTGCCGATATGGTAGGGCAGCGACATCGAGGTGTAGCGGATGCGGGTCGGGAACAGCTCCACCAGCATGGCGGCGATCGGGCCGTACACCATGGTGACGTAGATCACCAGGATGACCAGGATCACCAGCACCATGATCGTGTTCATCTGTGCCGGGTCGGCCTTGGTCGGGTAGCCGGCGGAGGCCATCGATTCACCCACCTCCTTCTTGAACGCCGCGATCTGCTTCTTGCTGGCGTCGTCGAAGCTGTGGCCGTTCACCAGCTGCGCGTCGAAGGCCTTGATCTCCTTGTCGCCGATCTTCACCGTGGCCACGGTGCCGGCCGGGGCCTCGACCACTTCATAGCTGGCCGATGCCTGGGCCAGCGTGCGCTTGGCGATGTCGCAGGAGCTGCGGAAGTCGATCTCGCGGGCGATCGGGCTGCCCTGGAACGAGCACTGCTTCGGGTCGGCGGTGACCACGATCTGGGCGCTCTGCTGGGCGCGCTCCAGCGCCGGGTTGGCGTAGTGGGTCATGGCCTTGAACAGCGGGAAGTAGGTCAGCACGGCCAGCGCGCAGCCCGCCATGATGATCCACTTGCGGCCGATCTTGTCCGACAGCGAGCCGAAGAAGATGAAGAACGGCGTGCCGAGCACCAGTGCGCCGGCGATCAGCAGGTTGGCCGTCTTGGCATCGACCTTGAGCACCTGGGTCAGGAAGAACAGCGCATAGAACTGGCCGGTGTACCAGACCACGGCCTGGCCGGCGGTCAGGCCGAGCAGGGCCAGGATCACGATCTTCAGGTTGCGCCACTGGCCGAAGGACTCGGTCAGCGGGGCCTTGGAGGTCTTGCCCTCTGCCTTCATGCGCTGGAACGCCGGCGATTCATTCATCGACAGGCGGATATACACCGACACGCCCAGCAGCAGGATCGACACCAGGAACGGGATGCGCCAGCCCCAGGTCTCGAAGTTGGGCCCGGTCATTTCGCGGCACAGCAGGATCACGATCAGCGACAGGAACAGGCCCAGGGTGGCCGTGGTCTGGATCCACGAGGTATAGGCGCCGCGCTTGCCGTGCGGTGCGTGCTCGGCCACGTAGGTGGCGGCACCGCCGTACTCGCCGCCGAGCGCCAGGCCCTGCAGCATGCGCAGTGCGATCAGGATGATCGGCGCGGCCCAGCCGATGGTGGCGTAGCCCGGCAGCAGGCCGACGATGAAGGTCGACAGGCCCATGAGCAGGATCGTCACCAGGAAGGTGTACTTGCGCCCGATCATGTCGCCCAGGCGGCCGAACACCAGCGCGCCGAACGGCCGCACGATAAAGCCGGCGGCGAATGCGAGCAGCGCGAAGATGAAGGCCGAGGTGGGATCCAGTCCGGCGAAGAACTGCTTGGCAATGATCGCCGCCAGCGAGCCGTAGAGATAAAAGTCGTACCACTCGAACACCGTGCCCAGCGATGAGGCAAAGATCACCTTGCGCTCTTCGGCTGTCATCGGTGCGTTCTGCGCGCCCCCTCCGGGCACCGCAACGTTTTGCACGTTTGCCATATTGTCTCCTCCGTCTGGAATGGATCTCGGGTGGGCGTGGCGCGGGAAAGACCGCGCGGCTGGCCGCTATGCCTGAGTTGCAGAGGATTGTGGGTGGCGAAACTTACTGCGTTCTGACAGAACGGGGGACGGAATCGTCAAAGAATATCGGGGTATACGCTAGCCGTGGGCGGGAGTTTGGATGCTGCGCTGCGGGGCGCAATTCACTTGTGTGGCGGAATGGCGCGCTTTGCAGGGGTGCGGCTATGCAGCATCGGTGCCTGTTCCACGCGAGGCGCCCTGCGAAGGCGCAGGGGCGGGCGCGGCCAGGCTGTCGGCGTCGGCTTCGCCGTCGGCGCGGTTCATGCGCCAGGCGTAGAGCGCGGCCATCAGCACGTAGACCACCAGCGCGCCTTGCGCGCCGACCCAGAACGAAAACGGCCAGCCAAAGAAGTCGAAGCGCAGGTCGCGCGCAAACCATGCCACCACGAAGGTGACGGTGAACCAGATCGCGAGCAGGCCGCAGATCCAGCGCAGGTTGCGCCGCCAGGCCTGGCGCTGGCGGGCTTCGGCACTGTCGGGGGCGAGGCTGTCGTTCATGCGGGCGGGAGGTAGTCGGGCCGGCGCAGCGTCACGCGGAAATGCGCGCCGGCCAGCCGTGGCGATTGCTGGTAGACGTGGTCGGAGATCTGGACGTCGCCGCCGTGCTGCTGCACGATCTCGCGCACGATGGCCAGGCCCAGGCCGCTGCCTTCGGTATTGGTGCCGAGCACGCGGTAGAAGCGCTCCATCACGCGCTCGCGCTCGGCCGGCGCAATGCCCGGGCCGGTGTCTTCCACATCCAGGTAGGCGAACGGCTCGAAGGCATCGGCGCTGACGCGCACCGTGGCGTGCCCGCCGCGCGGCGTGTAGCGGATGGCGTTGTCGAGCAGGTTGTTCAGCATCTCGGTCAGCATCAGGCGGTTGCCCTGCACCATCACCGGATGTTCGTCCGCGTCCAGCCCCAGGTCGATGTCGCGCGCCCAGGCCTGCGGCAGCCAGTCCTTGACCACCTCGCGCGCGAGCGCCGCCAGGTCCAGCGCGGCCATGCCGCCGGTGCCCGCCAGGTTTTCCATGCGTGCCAGCGACAGCAGCTGCGTGACCAGGTGCGCGGTGCGCTCAGAGCTGCCGGCGATCTGCGCCAGCGAGCGCCGCAGCTCTTCCGGCGACTGCTCTCGCTGCGCCAGCTCGGCCTGCATGCGCAGGCCCGCCAGCGGTGTCTTCATCTGATGCGCGGCATCGGCGATAAAGCGCTTCTGGGTCTGCACCGACTGGTCCAGGCGCGCCAGCAGGTCGTTGAACGAACCCACCAGCGGTGTGATCTCCTGCGGCGCGGCGCGTTCGTCGATCGGGCTGGTATCGCCGGGGTTGCGCGCGCGGATGCGCTGCTGGATCGCGGTCAGCGGCGCCAGCCCGCGCGACAGCCCGAACCACACCAGCACCACCGCCAGCGGCAGGATCACGAACTGCGGCAGGATCACGCCCTTGATGATCTCGTTGGCCAGGCGCGCGCGCTTGTCCAGGGTCTCGGCCACCTGCACCAGCACCGGCTGGGTGCCGCTGACCTGCTTCAGGTCGATATAGGTGTAGGCCACGCGCACGTCGTTGCCGGCCACGCGGTCATCGCGCAGGGACACCAGCCCCGCATGGCCCTGGTCTTCCTCGGATGGCAGCGGCAGGTCGTGGTCGCCGGCGATGTATTCGCCGCGCTTGCCGACCACCTGGTAGTAGATGCTGTCGGTCTCGTCGGCGCGCAGGATCTCGCGCGCTGACAGCGGCAGCTGCAGCGTGATGCGCCCGTTGACCTCGCGCACCTGCTGCGACAGCACGATGGCGCTGGCTTCGAGGGCGCGGTCGAAGGGCCCGTTGGCGATCGACTTGGCCACCAGGTAAGTCACCGCGATGCTCATCGGCCACAGCAGCAGCAGCGGCGCCAGCATCCAGTCGAGGATCTCGCCGAACAATGAGCGCGGCGACGGATGCGCGGTGCTTTCCTCCAGGTGCGGCAGCGCGTCGGCCAGGTCCTGGTCGGCGGCGTCCGGGCCCGGGGTGGCGGAAGGAGAGGGTGGCGCGGCGCGGGGCGCGCGCCGCCAGGGTAGTCGCAGCAGGCTCATCTCGGCGGTTTGCGCTCAGGTCGGTCGCTTGGCCTGCGGTGGCGTTGGACGGAGGTCAGTCGTGCGCGGCCACCGCCGGCTGGAATTTCTCCAGGCAGTAGCCAAGCCCGCGCACGGTGGCGATGCGGATGCCGCCGACTTCGATCTTCTTGCGCAGCCGGTGCACGTAGACCTCGATGGCGTTGTTGCTGACTTCCTCGCCCCACTCGCACAGGTGGTCCACCAGTTGCTCTTTCGATACCAGGCGGCCGCTGCGTGTGAGCAGTATCTCCAGCAACCCGATCTCGCGCGCGGACAGGTCCAGCATCTGGTCGTTGAGATAGGCGATGCGCCCGACCTGGTCGTAGGCCAGCGGCCCGTGCCGCATCAGCGTGGCGCCGCCGCCGGCGCCGCGCCGCACCAGCGCGCGCACGCGCGCTTCAAGCTCGGACAGGGCAAAGGGCTTGGCCATATAGTCGTCGGCGCCCAGGTCCAGGCCCTTGACGCGCTCGTCGACGCTGTCGGCGGCGGTCAGGATCAGCACCGGCAGCATGGCGCCACGCGCGCGCAGGCGCTTGAGCACTTCCAGCCCGGACATGCGCGGCAGGCCCAGGTCCAGGATCAGCAGGTCGAAGGTCTGGGTCGACAGCGCGGAATCGGCTTCCAGGCCGTTGGTGACGTGATCGACGGCATAACCCGAGTGGCGTAGCGAGCGCGTCAGGCCGTCGGCCAGCACGTCGTCATCTTCGGCGATCAGAATGCGCATGGTTGTCTCCACCCTGGCCGGCATAGCCGGCGCCGGCGGAATGGGGCACGATGGGGCTTGCCAAGCATACTGTTTTTTTATACAGTACCCGCACGTTCCGCTGGGGCTGCCCGGGGAGACCCCCTGGAGAGCGGCCGCGCAGACAGCCGGGCCGGCGCTGGAGCCGGAAAATGCCGGTGCCGCGCCACATGCGGCCTATTTATACACCATTGATTCAAGGACGACCATGGACGACAAGAAGGCAGGTGCCGGCGTGAGCGCCGAGAAGCAGAAGGCGCTTGCCGCCGCGCTCTCCCAGATCGAGAAGCAGTTCGGCAAGGGCTCGATCATGCGCCTGGGCGACGGCGAGGTCGAGAAGGACATTCAGGTGGTATCCACCGGTTCGCTCGGCCTGGACATCGCGCTTGGCGTCGGCGGCCTGCCGCGCGGCCGCGTGGTCGAGATCTATGGTCCGGAATCGTCGGGCAAGACCACGCTGACGCTGCAGGTCGTGGCCGAGATGCAGAAGCTGGGCGGCACCTGCGCCTTTATCGACGCCGAGCACGCGCTGGACGTCAGCTACGCCAACAAGCTGGGCGTCAACGTCGGCGACCTGCTGATCTCGCAGCCGGACACCGGCGAACAGGCGCTGGAAATCACCGATGCGCTGGTGCGCTCGGGCTCGATCGACCTGATCGTGATCGACTCGGTGGCGGCGCTGGTGCCCAAGGCCGAAATCGAAGGCGAAATGGGCGATTCGCTGCCGGGCCTGCAGGCCCGCCTGATGAGCCAGGCGCTGCGCAAGCTGACCGGCACCATCAAGCGCACCAACTGCCTGGTGATCTTCATCAACCAGATCCGCATGAAGATCGGGGTGATGTTCGGCTCGCCGGAAACCACCACCGGCGGCAACGCGCTCAAGTTCTACGCCTCGGTGCGCCTGGATATCCGCCGCATCGGCTCGATCAAGAAGGGCGACGACGTGATCGGCAACGAGACCAAGGTCAAGGTGGTCAAGAACAAGGTCTCGCCGCCGTTCCGCGAAGCCTTCTTCGACATCCTGTACGGCCAGGGCATCTCGCGCCAGGGCGAGATCATCGACCTGGGCGTGGACGCCAAGATCGTCGAGAAGTCCGGCGCCTGGTACAGCTACAACGGCGACAAGATCGGCCAGGGCAAGGACAACGCGCGCGAATACCTGCGCGAGAACCCTGACATCGCCGCCGAGATTGAAAACAAGGTGCGCGCCGCGCTGGGCGTGGTGGCCATGAACCCCACGGCGGCTGCCACGCCGGTAGCGGTCGAAGACTGACCGCGCCAGCGGCCATTGCGCCATCAGGAAGGCCGGGGCATCGCCGATGCCCCGGCCTTTTTGCTTGGCGCGGACCCCTCCATCCACAGATTCCGGCAACCATGGCAACCCGTCCCCCGCTTTCGCTGAAGGCCCGCGCTGTCGGCTACCTGTCGCGCCGCGAGCACAGCCGCGCCGAACTGGCGCGCAAGCTGGCGCCGCATGCCGAGTCGGCCGAGCAGCTGGAGCAGTTGCTGGACGCGCTGGAGCGCGAGAACTGGCTGTCGAACCAGCGCTTTGCCGACAGCCTGGTGCACCGCCGCGGCGCCCGCTACGGCACCGCGCGCGTGATGCAGGAAGCCAAGACCCACAAGCTCGGCAGCGAGCAGCTGGGCGATCTGCAGGAGCGGCTGCGCGCCACGGAAGTGGCGCGCGCCCGTGAGGTCTGGCGCAAGCGCTTCGGCACCCCGCCGGACACGCCCGAGGCGCGGGCCAAGCAGATCCGCTTCATGGTGGCGCGCGGGTTTTCGCGTTCGGTCGTCAGCAAGATCATCCAGGGTGCGGACGAAGACTACGGCGACGACGGTGGCGAGGCCTGATGCGCCATGGTCGGCCGACAATCCCGCTGCGACAGTTGCTGCACAAGGATGTTCCCGGCCAAAGCGGCGCGGCATGTTAAACTCCCCCGGTTTTCGGTGCTCCGGCACCGCCGTTCCCCAGCCCCCCGTATTTCCAGCCTGGCCATGCCTCTGTCCCAGCCCGTCAACCGCTCCCAGCGTCACCGTCGCGCCATTTCGGCCGAGGCGTACCAGAGAGAGGACGGCTTGTGGGACATCGAGGTGCGCCTGACCGACACCAAGCCTCGCGACATCGAACTGGCCGGCGACCGCGTCCGCCCGGTAGGCCAGCCACTGCACGACCTGTGGCTGCGCGTCACCATCAATGAGGAAATGACGGTGCTGGATGCCGAGGCCTGCTCGGATTGGGTGCCGTATCCGTCCCATTGCGACACGATCGGCCCGGCTTACCGCAAGTTGATCGGCCTGAACCTGCGCAAGGGCTTTCGCAAGGCCGTGCGCGAGCGCCTGGGCGGCATGCATGGTTGCTCGCACCTGACCGAGGCCGCTGGCGTGCTGCCCAGCACGGCGATCCAGGCCTTTGCCGGTGAAGTCATCAATATCCGCGACAACGGCGAGGACGACCCGAATCCGGAGCCGCCCTATCAGTTGAACGGCTGCCACGCCCTGCGTTTCGATGGCGAGGTGGTTCGTCAGTTTTACCCGCGCTGGTATGGTCACCAGCCGACGCCCAAGGTACGGGCCGAGGCAGCACCTGCCGTCGCAACTGCGCCTCAGGCGCCGCCCGCGGCCAATGGCGACCGCGGCAATGATGGCAACGACGCTGTCCCGGCCGAGCGGCCGACCGGCACCTCCGGCTGATTCTCAGGATTGGCCAGCCAGACGAGAGAGTTCGTCTTCTTTCAGATTCTTCCCTTCTACCTTTTACGCCTACCCGAAAGGAAACACGCATGAATATCCATGAGTATCAAGGCAAGGAAATCCTGCGCAAATACAATGTGCCGGTTCCGCGCGGCATCCCCGCGTTTTCGGTTGACGAGGCCCTGAAGGCCGCAGAAACGCTCGGCGGCCCGGTGTGGGTCGTCAAGGCCCAGATTCATGCGGGTGGCCGCGGCAAGGGCGGCGGCGTGAAGGTTGCCAAGAGCATCGACGACGTCAAGACCTACGCCTCGAACATCCTGGGCATGCAGCTGGTCACGCACCAGACCGGCCCGGAAGGCAAGAAGGTCAACCGCCTGCTGATCGAAGAAGGCGCCGACATCAAGAAGGAACTGTACGTTTCGCTGGTGGTGGACCGTGTTTCGCAGAAGGTCGCGCTGATGGCCTCGAGCGAAGGCGGCATGGACATCGAAGAAGTCGCTGCCCACAGCCCGGAAAAGATCCACACCCTGATCATCGAGCCGTCGATCGGCCTGACCGACGCTGAAGCCGACGACATCGCCCGCAAGATCGGCGTGCCCGACGCGAGCGTGGCGCAAGCCCGCCAGGCCCTGCAAGGCCTGTACAAGGCGTTCTATGAAACCGACGCTTCGCTGGCCGAAATCAACCCGCTGATCCTGACCGGCGACGGCAAGGTCATCGCGCTGGACGCCAAGTTCAACTTCGACTCGAACGCGCTGTTCCGTCACCCGGAAATCGTGGCCTACCGCGACCTGGATGAAGAAGACGCCAACGAAATCGAAGCCTCGAAGTTCGACCTGGCCTACATCTCGCTGGACGGCAACATCGGCTGCCTGGTGAACGGCGCCGGCCTGGCCATGGCCACCATGGACACCATCAAGCTGTTCGGTGGCGAGCCGGCCAACTTCCTCGACGTGGGCGGCGGTGCCACCACCGAGAAGGTGACCGAAGCCTTCAAGCTGATGCTGAGCAACAAGAACGTGCAGGCCATCCTGGTCAACATCTTCGGCGGCATCATGCGTTGCGACGTGATCGCCGAAGGCGTGATCTCCGCTTCCAAGGCCGTGCACCTGACGGTGCCGCTGGTCGTGCGCATGAAGGGCACCAACGAAGACCTCGGCAAGAAGATGCTGGCCGACTCGGGCCTGCCCATCATCTCGGCCGACACGATGGAAGAAGCCGCCCAGAAGGTGGTGGCCGCTGCCGCTGGCAAGTAAGCCGTCGCACGAACGCAACCATACGCGAACGCGAGCGGTGCGCAGGCGCTCCCTTGAGCCCCTGTGCGCGCCGCTCGTAGCCAAGCAAAGGATTACAGCATGTCGATTCTGATCAACAAAGACACCAAGGTCATCACCCAGGGCATTACCGGCAAGACCGGCCAGTTCCACACCCGTGGCTGCCGCGACTACGCCAACGGCAAGAACGCCTTTGTAGCAGGCGTGAACCCGAAGAAGGCCGGCGAAGACTTCGAAGGCATTCCCATCTACGCCAGCGTCAAGGACGCCAAGGCCCAGACCGGCGCCACCGTGTCGGTCATCTACGTGCCGCCCGCAGGCGCCGCTGCCGCGATCTGGGAAGCCGTTGACGCCGACCTGGACCTGGTGGTCTGCATTACCGAAGGCATCCCCGTGCGCGACATGATGGAAGTCAAGGACCGCATGCGCCGCGAGAACAAGAAGACCCTGCTGCTGGGACCGAACTGCCCGGGCCTGATCACGCCGGACGAAATCAAGATCGGCATCATGCCGGGCCACATCCACAAGAAGGGCCGCATCGGCGTGGTGTCGCGCTCGGGCACGCTGACGTACGAAGCCGTGGGCCAGCTGACCGCGCTGGGCCTGGGCCAGTCGTCGGCCGTCGGCATCGGTGGCGACCCCATCAACGGCCTGAAGCACATCGACGTGATGAAGATGTTCAACGACGATCCGGAAACGGACGCCGTGGTCATGATCGGTGAGATCGGCGGTCCGGACGAAGCCAACGCGGCCAACTGGATCAAGGACAACATGAAGAAGCCGGTGGTTGGCTTCATCGCTGGCGTGACCGCGCCTCCGGGCAAGCGCATGGGCCACGCCGGCGCGCTGATCTCGGGCGGTGCCGATACCGCCCAGGCCAAGCTGGAAATCATGGAAGCCTGCGGTATCAAGGTGACCAAGAACCCGTCGGAGATGGGCCGCCTGCTGAAGGCAATGCTGTAAGTTGTACCTCCTCATTCCCGCTAGCGCGGGGATGAAGAACCAGACAATGCCCCCGCCCGTGCGGGGGCATTGTCGTTCTGGAGGACGGTTCGGCGTGGCTTCCGGCACGAAACATTACAAGATTGAAATCTAATCGAAAGGTTCGTGCGGTAAACAGTCATGTCCGTGTTTCGAGACATCCGAAATCCCGTCAGATGACGGGTGTGCCATCTATAAAATTCGAGGAGCCCTCCCGTGGAACTGCTGTCTTCCACCACATTCTGGATTGCGTTGGGATCGATCATCCTGACCAATATCGTCCTGTCCGGCGACAACGCGGTGGTGATCGCGCTCGCCTCGCGCAACCTGCCGCCCGCCCAGCAAAAGAAAGCCATCTTCTGGGGCAGCGCCGCCGCCATCATCATGCGCGTGGTGCTGACCGTGGCCGCGGTCAAGCTGCTGAGCCTGCCGTACCTGAAGATCGTCGGCGCCGTACTGCTGGTCTACATCGGCGTGCAACTGCTGACCGGCGATGACGACGAGGAAGGCCACGACGGCAAGGACAATATCTGGGCCGCGATCCGCACCATCCTGATCGCGGACCTGGTGATGTCGCTCGACAACGTGGTGGCCGTGGCCGCCGCCGCGCAGAAGGGCCCCGAGGGCAGCCAGCTGATGCTGCTGATCATCGGTCTGGGCCTGTCGATCCCGCTGATCGTGTTCGGCAGCACGCTACTGCTCAAGGTGATGGAACGCTTCCCGGTCATCATCGTGCTGGGCGCCGCGCTGCTGGGCTACCTGGCCGGCGAAATGCTGGTCAGCGACCCGGTCGACGCCGCCTGGTTCGAAGTCCACGTGCCGCACGCCCACCTGGTATTCGGCGCCGCCGGCGCGATCCTGGTGGTGATCATGGGCAAGCTGCTGAGCCGCCGGTCGGCGCAGGCCGCCTGACGAGGTTCCGCCCAGGCGAGAAGGGCGGCCAGCTGGCCGCCCTTTTTCGTTGGCGCGCCGGCAAGGCGGTCGTCGGTGCCTTGGCCAACTAACTCATGTGAGTGATCGCACATTTTGTCGCTTCGCGCGGTGGTAGGGGACGCGAGTGACAAATTTTGGCGCATACGGCATGCATCCCCCCTGACGGGTGACGAAATTTGTCGCTTTTCACCCCCTGCGGATGGGGGATGCCGCTGGCACGCTTACTGCTCAATAGTCCCCGCGTCACGAAACCGAAGACGTGCAACGCTCAACCAAAATCTCTTCGAGGGGTCAAATCATGCAACGGGTACAACTGAAGAAACTGGGCCGTCGTGTCCAGAAGGGCTTTACGCTGATCGAACTGATGATCGTGGTGGCGATCGTTGGTATCCTGGCGGCCATTGCAATTCCGCAGTATCAGGATTACACGCGACGCGCACGCGTCTCTGAAGGCATTGCACTGGCTTCCTCGGCGAAGACGGCGGTTACAGAAACTTTCCAGTCGCGCGGGATTGGCGCCATGATCGCCGCCACCGGTTGGGTCGCGCCGGCCGCGACGCCGAGTGTTAACAGCGTCGCTATCGCAGATACAGGCGTGATCACCATCACTTACAATCAGGCTGTTATGGGAACGGCGGCAGCACCGACGCTCTTGTTCACTCCCGTGGACGCCGCTGGCGCAGCGATGGCCCTAGACGTGGCCGCTGGAGCAACTTGGCCCAACCAGTGGAGCTGCTCCCTCGGCGGCACCCTGCCGAACAACCTGCGTCCGGGAAACTGCCGCCCGTAACGACAGGATTGACGTAGGTTGTATGGAAAGCGCCTTCGGGCGCTTTTTCTTTGTTCACCCTGCAAGCTATCATGCGCCTTTTCCCTAAACAGCCGCGCTAATGCTGCCGTCCAGGACCTTCCTACCGTCGGCCGCCCTTTTCGCAGCAATCTTCGTCCCGCTGCTAATCTCCCGGCACACGCTGCCGCTGGCGACGTTCTACGGCGAATGGACCGCCGCGCTCTGCGCGCTCGCCGTCCTCGCTATCCATGCGGGTCGCCGCCCCGTGGCATCGCCTGGAGTGTCGCTGCCGTGGGTGACACTGCTGTTTCTCTGGCTGGTCGCCGTCGGACTTGTCTTGGGCGCCACTGGCCATCACGACATCACCGGTAGCCGCCTCACCACCATCCTCACGCTGTTCCTGGGCGCAGCGGTGACATGCGCCGCATGGTCGTACCGAGGCACGTCTGCGGCATCCACTCAGAACATCGGCGACACTCTCGCCACCGCCTTCCTCATCGCCGGCCTGCTGGGTACCCTCACGCAATGGGTGCAGTTGTTCCATCTCGAACCCCGTGCCTTCGGCCTCGTCTCCAGCTACTTTTACGACAGCAACCGCCGCCTCTGGGGCAACCTGAACCAGCCCAACCACCAGGCCACCGTTGAGGGCCTGGCGTTGGTGGCGTCAATGTGGCTGGCCTCGCGCGGCCGCCTGCGTTTCCCGATGTGGCTCGCCGCCGTGGCCCTGCTGGAAAGCGGCATCGTGCTGTCCGGATCGCGCACCGGCGTGCTGCATGTTGGCCTGGCTGCGGTCTATGCACTGGTCGCCGCGTGGCTCGCACGAGGCGAGCGGCGCGACTCGGATCCGATGCAGCGACCCGTCGGCCTGCTCGTCGCAGCAGTCTCAATGGTGGCAATGCTACTGATCCTGCAACCCGCAATCCGCGCAGCAGGGCAAGCCTTCGACTGGCGCCTGTTCGACACCATCGCCCAACTCGAAGCAGAAGACCAGATGTCCGCACGCAGCGCACTGTGGACCCACGCGCTGGCAATGTTCCGCTCCCACCCCTGGTTCGGCGTCGGCTGGGGCGAGTTCGGCTGGGCGCAATTCCAGCAGTTGCAGCAAGTCGGCGTGAAGGTGGAGATGTCCCTGCACGCCCACAACGCCATCCTCGACCTGCTGGCGAAGACGGGCATCGTCGGCACCGCCGGCGTAGGCCTGATCCTGCTGGCGTGGCTATGGCGCGTGATTCGCGTTCGCCTGTGGCACGGCGATGGCGAAGAGCGCAAGCAGACCGTGCTGGTTCTTACCTGGCTGGCGATGCTGTGCGCGCATTCGATGCTCGAATACCCGCTGCATTACCTCTATTTTTTCCTGCCGTTCTGCTTCATGCTCGGTTGGCTGGAGCCGTCGGGCTTCGGGCGTTGGCGCGTGCCGATGCCAGTGGCACGTGGACTGGCGATCGCGTTTGTCGTGGTAGCCGCGATCGTGCTGGCCACCATGTGGCAAGACTACCGCCGCGCCGAAGCGCGCGAATACGCCAGCAGCGAAGGCCGCAGCGCCTTGCCGATGCCGCGCTTCTGGTTCCGCCAGCACGCGCAGGCCGATGCTGCCGGCCTGGCCACGATTACGCCGGCCAATGCGGCCGAGTTGTTGCCCGCCCACATCGCGGCCGTCCACCTGCTGCCTACGCCGACCATGATCGCGCGCACCGCATGGCTGCTGGCGCTGACCGGCGATCCTGCGCAAGGCCGCCAGTGGATGGAACGGCTGCGCTGGTACTACCTTGGCGATGAAGTTGCGCAATACGCCGAGATTGCGAAGGCATGCCGCGATCTGGCAGCAGACCAACGCCCGCAGGGATTCTGCGCATGGGTCGGCGACCGTTCGCGTCGGTACTCCGAATGGCCCCGGGACTGACCTAGTAGTACGGGTACGGGCTGTAGTAGACCGGCGGCGGAGGCGGCGGATAGTAGTAGTACCGAGGTGCCGGCGGCGCAGCGGCCACGCGTCCGGGGGCCGGCACGCGGTTGCCGCTGGCGTACATGCACTGAACGTAGGCGGCATCGTATTGCTGTTGCGTGCCGTAACCCGCGTACTGGGCATTGCCAGCGCCGACCGCCGCGCCAGTCAGCAGGCCGACGCCTGCACCCACCGCCGCACCCGAGCCGCCATTAAAGGCCGCGCCCGCGGCTGCGCCGAGGGCGGTGCCGACCACGGCGCTGCCGACGGCGGCATTGTTGGCGGCCTGCGCGGACGAGACACCGCCCACCCGCCCGAAGGCGAACTGGCGGCAGTTGTAGTCGTCGGCGCGGAACTGGTCGAAGCTCTTGCCGGTGCCCGGCAGCACCATCACGCTGGGGCCGGCAGGCATCACGGCGCAGGCGCCGAGGGTCAGGGTGGCCACGGCCAGCGTGGCGCGGGTCAGGGCATGCATGGTGTCACCCCGCATCAGAAGTTGGCCGGCGGCTGTGCCGGTATGCGTTGCCAGCCGCCGGGGCAGGACTGCACATAGGGGTAGTAGCCTTCGGGCTGGTTGCAGTGGTACCACCAGCCCTGCTGCGGCGCTACGCCGTCCGGGCCGGGGACCGGCACGGGGCCGTTCGGACCCTGTTCGATATACTGCGGCGGCGCCGCGGGTGCGGTGACCACGGCGGGCGGGTAGTAGTACGGGGCGGGGTAGCCATACGGGTAGCCGCCGTAGAACACGCCGGGCCCGAAATAGAGGCCCACGCCGACGCTTGTGCGCGTCTTGATGAAGCCGCCGCGTGCGTCGCTATCGTGTAAAGCGGTATCGGGGAAATCGGCCCGCCCGGCGAGGGCGGCGCCGCTTGCGGCCGTGGCCGCGAGTGCCAGGGCGATCTGGCAGAGCATGCGCCCGTTCATGGTATCCACCTCATCCCCGCGCGCACCGCATGGCACGCCACGGACAGGGTCAGCAGGCCCCAACCAGCGCGGGGCCTGCAATCATATTGAATACCAAATTGTCCCGCGCCGGCGCCACGGCGGCGCGGCTGGAAATGCGGCGTTACCTTTATTGCCGGGGAACGACCCTGGCGTAAGACATCGTGACACTGCCCATCGCGGCGCGTGTTGCAGGCGTCACGTGCGGAGGTCAGCCGGCCGCGACCCAATCCCCCGACTTGCCGCCGTGCTTCTCCAGCAGTTTCACGTTGCCGATCACCATGCCACGGTCCACCGCCTTGCACATGTCGTAGATCGTCAGCAGCGCCACCTGCACCCCGGTCAGTGCTTCCATCTCCACGCCGGTCTGGCCGCGGGTTTCGGTGCGCACGGTGCAGGCGACGGTGGCGGTGGCCTCGTCCAGCGCGAACTCGACCGCCACCTTGGTCAGGCCGATCGGGTGGCATAGCGGGATCAGGTCGGCGGTGCGCTTGGTGGCCATGATCGCTGCCACGCGGGCGATGCCGATCACGTCGCCTTTCTTGGCGCTGCCGTCGCGCACCAGCGCGAAGGTGGCGGGCTGCATGGTGATGGTGCCGGTGGCCACGGCGACGCGGTGGGTGCTGGCCTTGTCGCCGACGTCGACCATGTGGGCCTGTCCGGCGGTATCGAAATGGGTGAGCTGGGTCATGATCGAGAGCTTCAGTGCGAACTGCGTGCTGGTGGCCGCCGGCGTCCCTGGGAAGCATCCGATGGGAACGGCCACGGGAGGCCGCTATCATAGCAACATGCCAAAACACCCATCGCTTCGCAGGTCTGCCGCACGCGGCCCCGGCGCCGTGGCGGACGCTGTTCCCGCCGGCTCTGCGTCACATCGCGCAGGCGCCGGCCATTGCCGCGCTGGCGGCGCATGGACGCCATGGCGGCGGCCGCTGGCGGCGCTGCTGGCGCTGACGTTGGCGGCGCCGGCCTGGCCCCAGGGTACGCCGCGCACGGCCACGGCGCCAGCCACGCCGGTAGCGGCCGTGCCTGCCAGGCCCCCACAGCCGGTGCCCGCCATCTCGGGCGAGGCCAGCGACCAGGTCTATGACAACCTGAACCGCAGCGTGAAGGCGGGCCAGAAGTCCGAGTTCGGCCTGCGCACCAACAACGCGGTGGTGGAGGCCGGCGGCGTGCAACTGCCGGACCTGGGCGACCCGTCCACGGCGTCGCTGTCGCCCGACATGGAAAAGCGCCTGGGCGACCGCATCATGCGCGATATCCGCCGCGACCCGCTGTACGTGCCGGATCCGCTGCTGTCCGATTACCTGAATGCGCTGGGCTACCGGCTGGTGCAGGCGGCGCGGCGCCAGAATATCTCCGGCTCGACCGGTGCGGGCACCTTTGCCACCGGCTTTGACCTGTTCGCGGTGCGTGACCGCAGCATCAACGCGTTTGCGCTGCCGGGCGGCTATATCGGCGTGCATACCGGGCTGCTGGTGCAGTCCGATACGGAATCGGAACTGGCCTCGGTGCTGGGCCATGAAATCGGCCACGTGATGCAGCGGCATATCGCGCGCGGCATCACCTCGCAGGACCAGTCGATGTGGATCGCGCTGGCCTCGATGGTGCTGGCGGGCCTGGCCGCCACGCGCAGCCCGGACGCCGCGGCGGCGCTGGCCATGGGCGGGCAGGGCGCGGCCATCGCCAACCAGCTGTCGTTCTCGCGCGGGGCCGAGCGCGAGGCCGACCGGGTCGGCTTCCAGATCCTGACCGCGGCGGGGTTTGACCCGCAGGGCATGCCCGATTTCTTCATGCGGCTGCAGCGCGCATCGGGGACCGCGGAAAACTCGGTCCCGTCTTATGTGCGGACTCACCCGCTGACCTCCGAGCGGATTGCCGACATGCAGGACCGCGTCAGCCATGCCAGCAAGCGCAAGGTCGCCAACACGCCTGAATACGAGTTTGCGCGGATGCGGGCCCGCGTGATCCAGGAATCTTCGCCCAGCGACCTGCAGAATCTGCGCGCGGCGCTGCGCACGCAACTGCCGGGAGCAACGGCACTGCGCGCTCCGGCGCTGCACTACGGCCTTGCCTTTACCGAGCAGCGGCTGGGCCGCTACCCGGCCGCCGAGCAGGAGCTGGCCGAGGCGCGCCGACTCTACGGCAATATCCCCGGCGCCACCTCGGGCAGCCCCATGCTGGACGTGATGGCGGTGGAACTGGCGCGCGCGCAGGGCCGCGTGCCCGAGGCACTGTCCCAGGCCAGCGCGTCGATGAAGGTGTTCCCGCTGTCGCATGCGGTGGCGATTGCCTATGCCGACACCCTGGTCGGCTCAGGCCGCTATGAAGAGGCCGTGCGCTTCCTGCGCGAACGCACGCGCCAGGAAACCAGCCGCGGCGAATGGTGGGAGCTGCTGGCGCGCGCCTACGCGGGCCAGGGCAAGCGCTTGCAGCAGCACCAGGCGCTGGCCGAGAAGTATGCGATGGACGGCGCCTACCAGGCCGCGATCGAGCAGTTGCAGATCGCGCGCAAGGCCGGCGATGGCGACTTCTACACGCTGTCCGAGGTCGATGCGCGCCTGCACCAGCTGGAGCGCCAGTACCGCGAGGACAAGCAGGACAGCAAGGGCATGCCTAACTGAGGCAGGCGTTCAGCCAGCCGGCGGCGCCGGCTGGCGCACGAAGCCAAAGCGCCCGGGCACCTCGCTCTCGGCAATCGGCTCGATCGGGATGTCGCGGCCATCATGGTGGAATACGCCCAGGTCAGTGCCGCAGGCTTCGCCTTGCCAGGTGCTGGCGCCGCTGAACAGTTCCAGGTCGTGGTCGTGCAGCAGGGCGGCCTGCTGTGCCGGCGGGCTGCCTTGCGCCATGCCCTCGACCGTGCCGGCCAGCACCACGTTGCCGTGCTCGTCGGCGTAGCAGGCCTGCAGCGTAAAGGGCTGCTGCGTGGTCGTGCGCAACGCGCCTTCATGCAGCCGCACGACCCACGGCGCATAGCCCAGTGATACGAACACCCGCTGCGGGCCGTTCTGGAAGTACCAGGCGCCGCGCTCGTCGCACAGGTAGTTGCGTTCGATAAAGCCGATCAGCGCTTCATGGCGGATGGGGTCGCCCGACAGCCCGTGCTGCTGGGCGTACTCATTGCGCAGGCGCCACTGGCCGCGGCGGTCCAGTGCCAGCCAGCCGTAGGCGTTGGGCACGTTGGGCCAGCGTGCCATGGCTTGCCTGACGATCTCGTCCATGTCTGTCTCCTCGGCGGGCCGTGGGGGGACTGCGCCCGCCTCACATCATGCCGTCAAAAAATCTCAGGATCCGTGCCGGCAACCATTCGATGTCGCCGCTGAAGCGCCCGTCGGGCAGCAGGGGCAGGTGCCGGCGCCAGCCCTCGGGCGGGGTCATGAAGCCGACATGGCCGCCGTGCTCGGGCTGTTCCAGCCATACCTGGGGGCTGGCGTCGGCCGGGCCGGGCAGGTGCCGGGCCGGCAGGAAGGGATCGTTGCGCGCATTGAGCACCAGCGTGGGCACGGCGATGTCGCGCAGCACGGGTTTGCTGGCGGCGCGGCGCCAGTAGTCGTCGGTATCGACAAAGCCGTGCAGCGGCGCGGTGACGACGTTGTCGAAGGCGTACAGGTCGCGGCTGGCCAGCATCGTGTCGCGGTCGAACAGCCCCGGGAACTGCCCCAGCTTGGCCAGCGACTTGCGCTTGAGCGTCTGCAGGAACATGCGCGTGTAGACCAGGTTGAAGCCGGCCGACAGCGCCGCGCCGCCGGCAGCCAGGTCCAGCGGCGCGGAGATCGCCGCGGCCGCATGCACGTGGCCGGCGCTGGTGCCGTCCTCGCCCAGGAAGCGCAGCAGTGCGTTGCCGCCCAGCGAGATCCCCACCACCAGCAGCTTGCGCCCGTTGGCGCAATGGCGCTGGCGCATGCGCTCCAGCACCCAGCGGATCTCGGCCGAATCGCCCGAGTGGTAGAAGCGCGGCGCCACGTTTAGCTCGCCCGAGCAGCCGCGGAAATGCGGGACCACGCCCTGCCAGCCGCGCAGGGACAGCGCATGCATCAGCGCCTGCGCGTAATGGCTGCCGGAGTCGCCCTCCAGGCCGTGGAACATCACCACCAGCGGCGTGTCCGGGCGTACCGGGTGGGTGGTCCAGTCGAGGTCGATGAAGTCCTGGTCGGGGGTATCCCAGCGCTCGCGGCGGAAGCTCACGCGCGGCGGGCGGCGCGTGAAGCGCGCGGGGATGATGGTCTGGGCATGGCCGCCGCGCAGCCACCAGGGCATCGGCACGCCTTCGCCGTAGCCATGGCCGGGCGCCGTGGCGGGATCAGCCGGGGCGGCGTGGACGGCCTGGGGAAGGCGGTGGTGCGGAAGCTGCGTCATGCCGGCGTGGTGTTGCAGCAGGCCGCGGCGCGGCGGCCATGCGGGTTCAGTGCAGCGCCTGCCCCGGCGCGGCGGCCACGGCGGCAACCTGCACCGCGTTGGCCGGGCTGCAGTGGATATGCGCCAGGCGCCAGCCTTCGTGGTTCTGCATCAGCACATAGGTGGTGTGCACGTACAGGTCGGCCTCGACGCGGTCGCCGCCGAAGCGCAGCGCCTCGGTCACGTCGAAGATCGACACGGCCATCGACGCATGGCTGCTGGTCTCGATTGCATCGACCAGCACCGGCTGTTCTTCCAGCAGTTGCAGGAAGGCCTGGCGCAGCTGTTCGTGGCCGATCAGGCGCTGGCCGTCGGGCAGCACGCAGGTGATCGAGTCTTCGTCCAGCCACAGGCGCAGCGCGCCGTCTGCGTCGCGCAGCTTCAGCGCTTCGCGAAAGGCTTCGACGATGTCTTCGGCGGAATCGAACAGGCGGGCAAAGCGAGGCATGGTGGCAGTAGAAGTGGCGAGGGCAATGAGGTCAGGGCCGGTGCAGCAGCTTGCGCAGCTCGACGAACACCATTTCAGGTTCGATCTCTTTCAGGCAGCGCAGGTGGCCCAGCGGGCACTCGCGCTTGAAGCAGGGACTGCACTCCAGCTGCAGCCACATGATACTCGCTGCCTGTGACAACGGCGGCGTGTGGCGCGGGTCGCTCGAGCCGAACACCGCCACCTGGGGCCGGTTCAGCGCCGCGGTGACGTGCATCAGGCCGGAGTCGTTGCAGACCGCGGCTTCGGACAGCGCCAGCAGGTCCACGGCATCATCCAGCGAGGTCTGGCCGCAAAGGTTGCGCACGAACGGGGCCTCGCTGACGATCTCGGCGGCGATCTCGGCGTCCTTGGCCGAGCCCAGCGTGATCATCTGCGCATACGGGTAGGAACGCCGCAGCATCTGCGCGAGCCTGGCGAAATGCCCGGCCGGCCAGCGCTTGGCCGGGCCGAACTCGGCTCCCGGGCAGAACGCGATCACGCGCGTGTGCGGGGCGATGCCAAAGCGCTCGGCGGTGGCCGCCATGCGCGTCGGGTCGACGCGCAGGCGCGGCTCGGGCAGGTCTTCGGGCAGGCGCGCGCCGGGCTTGAGCGCCAGGCGGGCGTAGTGCTCCACCATCGGCGGGCGCTTGTCGCGCGGCGGGTTGGCGTGGCGCACGTTGAGCAGGCCGAAGCGGGCTTCGCCGCGGTAGCCGATGCGCAGCGGGATGCCGGCCAGCCAGGGGACCAGTGCCGACTTGAGCGAGTTCGGCAGCACGTAGGCGAGGTCGTAGCCTTCGTTCTTGAGCTGCTGCGCGAACATCAGCCGTGCCGACAGCTGCAGCTTGCCGTGCGCGAGGTCGGACGGGAACACGCGGCCGATCTCCGGCATGCGCGCGAGCACGGGCGCGACCCACTTGGGCGCGAGTGCGTCGATGACCAGGCGCGGATGGCGCGCCTTGAGCAGCGCAAAGAGCGGCTGCGCCATCAGGGCGTCGCCGATCCAGTTGGGGGCGATGACGAGGGCTTTCTTCATGGGCGGGGCGCTTGGAGCCGGCACGGGAGCGTCGGCGCGGACGCCGGCAATGCCGACGCTCCGGGGCGCCTGCAAGCGGCCCGGAGCGTCGGGATCGTGCGCATGCGGGCGGCTCGGGTCAGTGGTGGCCCTTCAGCACGGTGCCCGGCTTGAGCTTGTAGACGGTGCCGCAGTAGGGGCACTTGGCTTCGCCGGTGTCTGCCACGTCGAGGAACACGCGCGGATGGTAGTTCCATGCCGGGGTGTTGGCGGTCGGGCAATGCAGCGGAATGTCTTCAGCGCCGATTTCGATGATGGTGGCGGTTTGCGTCATGGTGTTGCAGGGAGTGATGCTTATTGTTCGATGAAAACAGCGGGTGTGCCGCGCCCGGCAGTGCCGGGCCCGCGCAACAGGGGCTGGCAGCCGGTGCTCAGACCAGCGTCAGCCACTTCTTGTACTTTTCGTTGGTGCCGCCCACGGCGGCAAAGAACGCGTCCTGGATCTGCTTGGTCACCGGGCCGCGACGGCCTTCGCCGATGACGCGGTCGTCCAGTTCGCGGATCGGCGTCACTTCGGCGGCGGTGCCGGTGAAGAAGGCCTCGTCGGCGCAGTACATTTCGTCGCGGGTGATGCGCTTTTCACGCACCTCGATGCCCAGGTCGCGCGCGATGGTCAGGGTGGCGTCGCGGGTGATGCCGTCCAGGCACGAGGCCAGGTCCGGCGTGTAGATCACGCCGTTGCGCACGATAAACACGTTCTCGCCCGAGCCTTCGCTGACATAGCCCTCGGTGTCGAGCAGCAGCGCTTCGTCGTAGCCCAGGCCGGTGGCTTCCTGGTTGGCCAGGATCGAGTTGATGTAGTAGCCGCTCGCCTTGGCGCGCACCAGCGACACGTTGACGTGGTGGCGCGTGAACGACGAGGTCTTCACGCGGATGCCGCGCTCCATGCCTTCCTCGCCCAGGTAGGCGCCCCACGGCCAGGCCGCGATTGCCACGTGGATGGTGTTGCCCTTGGCCGAGACGCCCAGTTTCTCGTCGCCGACCCACACGATCGGGCGGATGTAGCAGGATTCCAGCTTGTTGGCGCGCACCACTTCGCGCTGCGCCGCTTCCAGGGTGGCCTCGTCGAAGGGCATGACCATCTGGAAGATCTTGGCCGAATTGAACAGGCGGCGGGTGTGCTCCTTCAGGCGGAAGATGGCGGTGCCTTCGGGGGTCTTGTAGGCGCGTACGCCCTCGAACACGCCCATGCCATAGTGCAGCGTATGCGTCAGCACGTGGATCTTGGCGTCGCGCCATTCGATCAGCTTGCCGTCCATCCAAATCTTGCCGTCGCGATCCGCCATCGACATGTCTGTTCTCCCTGCGCCGTGGAAATAGCAAAAACGACATTGTAAGCCCGGGGGACATGGGTCACAACGCGGCGCGGGCGCCGCTGCGGTCTAGAATCCTCTTTTTCGGGCATTCTTGCCCTGTTCCGCGCATCGTGCCGCCGCGCTGGCGGCCTTGATTCCCACACTCGCCGTGCCTTTGACCCCACATCCCGGACCCGATGTCCCGCCTGACAGGGCTTCCGACCCCGGCGGCGCGTCCGCGCCGCAGCCCGGCTGGCAGCAGGCGCTGGAGGCGCTGCGCGCGCTCGCCGGCAGCGAGCCTGCCGCCGGGGCCGAAGGCGGCAGGCGCCTGCTGTGGGCGCTGACGCTGGATGCCGACGGCGCGCCCGGCACGATCGAGCCGCTCGAGCAGGTGCGCGGCGCGCGCGGCTGGGGCAAGCCCAGGCCGGTGCCGCTGGCGCGCGTGGCCGAGGACGACCGGCTGGAGCCCTGGGACGCCCGCGTGGCCCGCGCCATCCGCCGCGACCAGTCGCACAACCGGCGCTACGTGCTCGACCGCGCCGCCGCGGCGATGGCGCTGGTGGGGCACCCCGGCGTGGTGCTGGCGCATGCGCCGTCGCAGACGCTGGAGGTGGTGGAGGACGCGCCCGCGCTGGAAGCGGTGCGCAGCGCCGGCCGCTACGTGCTGCGCATGTTCCCGCCGGTGCGCGAGGCGCCGGCGATGGAAGCCTTGCTGCCGGCCGCCGCGCGCCAGGAGGCCGAGGCGCTGCGCCAGCTCACGGTGGTGCGCGACGGCCCGCACCGGCTGCGGCTGATCCGCTTTACGCCGGCGCAGTTCGAGGCTGCCCGGCTGATCGGCGATGGCCTGGCGATCCCTGAGGACGGCCACGCCCAGCTCGACCAGACCTTGCGCGCGCTGGCCGGCCAGTTCCAGGTCCAGGCCGACCAGGCGGGCGGATCGCGCGCGGTGGAGGCTGACGCGCGCCTGCGCGCCGAGGTGGCACCGTTGGGCGGGCTGGCGGGGCGCGGCATTTCGCTGCGGCTGGTGGTGACGCCGCTGGGGCCGCTCGGGCCGCGGCTCGCGCCCGGCGCCGGGCGCGAGCGCCTGATGGCCGCGGTGCGCGGCGAGACCCTGGCCACGCAACGCGACCTGGATGCCGAGCTGGCCAGCGTGGCCGAGGTCTTCGCGGCATTGCCGCAGCTGGTGGCGCTGGCGCCGCCGGGCGGCGAATACACCTGGATGCTGGACGATCCGGAGGACGCGCTCGCGGTGGTCGAGGCGCTGCCCGGCCTGCCCGCGGTGCAGGCCGTGGAATGGCCGCGCGGCAAGGAACTGCGGGTGCTGCCGGCCGACCTGCCGCAGCTGGGCGTGCACATCGAGAGCCGCGGCGCATGGTACCGGCTGGCCGGCGAGCTGCGCGTGGCCGAGGGGCTGGTGCTGGAGCTGGGCAAGCTGATCGACTGGACCGGCAGCCACGCCGGGCGCTTCGTGCCGATGGGGCAGGGCGTCTACGTGGCGCTGACGCGCACGCTGCGCGGCCGGCTGCGCGACCTCGCCGGCGTCGGTGAGCATGTGCCCGACGGCATTCGCGTCCCGCAGATGGCGACGCCGTGGCTGGATGACGTGCTGGCCGGCGCCGGCGTCGATCCCGATGCGCATTTCCGCCAGCGCATCGCCCGGCTGCGCGCCGCGCGCGAGGCTGACATCGCGCTGCCTGCCACGCTGGCGGCTGAGCTGCGGCCCTACCAGGAGGCCGGCTACCGCTGGGCCATGACGCTGGCGGCCTCGGGCCTGGGCGCCTGCCTGGCCGACGACATGGGCCTGGGCAAGACCCTGCAGGCGCTGGCGGTGCTGGTGGCGCGCGCCGGCGGCGGCGCCGCGCTGGTGATCGCGCCGACTTCGGTGTGCGGCAACTGGGCAGCCGAGGCGCGGCGCTTTGCGCCCACGCTCAATGTCCATGTCTATGCCGAGGGCGATCGCGAGACGCTGCTGGCGCAGGCCGGGCCGCATGACCTGGTGATCGTCTCGTACACGCTGCTGCAGCAGGCCAGCAAGGCGTTCTGCGCGCGCGCATGGCATACCGTGGTCGCGGACGAGGCGCAGGCCTTCAAGAACGCGGTCACGCGGCGGGCGCAGGCCATGTTCGCGCTGCCGTCGGGCTTCCGCATGGCGCTGACCGGCACGCCGGTGGAGAACCGGCTGGCCGAGCTGTGGTCGGTGATGCGGTTCTGCAATCCGGGTTTGCTGGGCTCGCTGGCCCGCTTCAACGAACACTTTGCCAACCCGATCGAGCGCGGCGGCATGCGCGAGGCGCGCCAGCGGCTGCGCCGCATGATCGCGCCGTTCGTGCTGCGCCGGACCAAGGCGCAGGTGCTGGACGAACTGCCGCCGCGCACGGAGCTGGTGATCCGGGTCGAGCCCGAGCCGGTCGAAGCCGCGCACTACGAGGCCCTGCGCCGCCAGGCCCAGACCGAGGCCGAGGCCGCGCTGGCGCGCGTGGAAGCGGCACGCAAGGCCACCAAAGGCGCGCCTGCCGGGGCCCGAGCGCGCGCCCTGGCGCAGGCCCAGCACCAGGCCCAGGCGCGCATCCACGTGCTGGCGCAGCTGATGCGGCTGCGGCGCGCCGCGTGCGATCCGCGCCTGGTCACGCCGGAACTCAGCGGCCAGCTGTCCGAAGGCGCCAAGGTGCGCGCCTTTGTCGAGCTGGCCAGCGAGCTTGCCGCGAGCGGCCACAAGACCCTGGTGTTCAGCCAGTTTGTCGATTTCCTGCAGTTGCTGCGCCAGGGGCTGGAGCGCGCCGGGCTGGCGCTGCAGTACCTGGACGGCGCCACCCCCGCGGCCGAGCGCACCCGCCGCGTGGCCGCCTTCCAGGCGGGCGAGGGCGATGTCTTCCTGATCAGCCTGAAGGCCGGCGGCTTCGGCCTGAACCTGACCGCGGCCGACTACGTGATCATTGCCGACCCCTGGTGGAACCCCGCCGCCGAAGACCAGGCCATGGGCCGCGCGCACCGCATCGGCCAGCAGCGTCCGGTGACGGTGTACCGGCTGATCAATGCCGGCACCATCGAAGAGCGCATCGTCGACCTGCACCGCGACAAGCGCGCGCTGGCCGACGGGCTGCTGGAGGCGGACGAAGAAGCCGCTGCCGGCACCGGCGCGCCCTTGCCGGAGATCGACGAACTGGTAGGCCTGCTGCGGCGCTGAGCGGCCATATGCCCGCATGGCATACCTTCAAGCGAACTCGGTCGTTTGGTTTTGGCAGGATCCTTGCTATCTTGTGGGGCTGGCCCGAGGCTCAGATCCCGGCCGGCCCCATGTTCAGTCCTGACTCTCTCCGACGGTGCCCCCATGCCTATTTCGTCCCGCCTGCTTCCGCGCTTGTCCTTCCGTTCCGCTACCGGCCTGGCCGCGCTGTGCGCCGCCGCTGCCGTCAGCACGGTCAGCATGCCCGCCCGCGCGCAAGGGGAGTGGCCGACGCAGCCGGTGACGATCCTGATGGGCTTTACTGCCGGCTCCGGCGTCGACATCGTCGGCCGCACGCTGCAGGAGTCGCTGCAGAAGTCGCTGAAGACCACCATCATCTACGACTACCGGCCGGGCGCCGGCGGCAACGTGGCCTCCGAGGTGGTCGCGCATGCCAAGCCGGATGGCTACACGCTGCTGCTGGGCACTGCCGCCACGCACGGCATCAACCCGGCGCTGTACAAGAACCTGCCGTTCGACGCCGAGGCCGATTTCACCCCGATCGCGCCGCTGGTCGAGGTCTCCAACGTGCTGACCGTCAACCCGGCGGTGCTGGACGTGAAGTCGGTCAAGGAGTTTATCGAGAAGGTCAAGGCCAACCCGGGCAAGTACAACTTCGCCTCCACCGGCAACGGCACCGGCACGCACCTGGCCTTTGCCGAGTTCAACGCGCGCGCCGGCCTGGACATGGTCCACGTGCCCTACAAGGGCGGCCCCGACGCGCTGCAGGCGGTGGTGAAGGGCGAGGTCTGCTGCATCTTCAACCAGGTGCAGAGCGTGCTGCCGCAGTACCGCGCCGGCAAGGTGCGCCTGCTGGGCGTGACCACCAAGCAGCGCGTGCAAGTGATTCCCGACGTGCCGACCATTGCCGAGAGCGGCCTGCCCGGCTTCAACAGCACCATCTGGTTCGGCTTCTTCGGGCCCAAGGGGCTGGATCCGAAGATCGCGCGCAAGGTCAACGATGCGGTGAAGGTGGCGCTGGAAACGCCGGCGATCCGCCAGAAGCTGATCGATGCCGGCAACACGCCGCGGGTCGAGACCGTGGATCAGTTCAAGGCTACGGTGAAGGGGGATCGGCAGAAGTGGGCGGGGGTGGTCAAAACCGTGGGCGCGTCGATCGACTGACGCGCGCTGGCCTCGGTCAGATCCGTACCCCCAGCCGCGTGAGCAGGTGCGCCAGTTGCGCCTGCGTGCCCGTCCCGGTCTTGGTGAAGATTGCCTTGAGTTGGGTGCGTCCGGTCTCGCGCCGGATGCCGATCAGCTCGCACGCCTCGGGCAGGCCGATGCCCGATGACAGCTGCAAGGCCAGCCGGGTCTCGGCCGGCGTGAGGCCGTAGAGGTCGCGCAAAACGGCTGGCAGCGTCATCGGCGCGGTGCCGGGCTCGTGGATCGCCACCAGCACGCTGGGGCGCTGCCAGTCCATCGCCAGATGGTGCGCCGGCGGCAGCGGCAGCAGGACGACCTGGGCCTGGCGGCCGGCGCTGTCAGCCGCGCGCAGCGCCTGCGCCGGCTGCGGGTTGGCGGGGTTGCATGCCGCCCGCAGCGCCTCGGCAAACGGGCGCGACAGCTGCCAGTCGGCTTCCTCGCGCACGGCTATGGCGGGCGGCGCCACGGCGCGGGTTTCGACCGACACCGCCGGCAGCAGCCGGCGCACCCAGGTCTCGCCAATGCTGTTGGCCATCAGCGGCTTGCCGTCGTCGCGGAACACGATCACGCCGAACGGCAGCCGCTCCATCAGTTGCGCCGACGCATGCGCCAGTGCCGACACCTGGTGGGTGCGGTCGCGCAGCGCCATCGCATGGCGCACGTGCGGGATGGCCCAGTCGAGCGCGCGCGCGTCTTCGGGCGAATAGTGGTCGTGGCCCTGCGGGCGCTGCAGCGACAGGAACACGTCGTAGTGCGGCTGGCGCTCGATCAGGCAGGCCATCACCGATGACTGTTCGAATTGCCGCAGGAACTCGCCGTAGAAGGGCGACTTGCGCATCGCCTGCGCGCCCAGCTCGCGTGAATCGATATACCAGTTGCCCACCGACATGCGCCTGGCGAACGGCAGGGCCGGGTCGATGGCTACGTACTGTTCGCTGTAGGCGGCCACCGCCTCCGGCATGGGGTTGACCTCCTGGTTCACCAGCACGCGCTCGTTGACGGTGTCGAGCACCAGCAGATGGGCATGCGTGCTGCCGCTGGCCTGGCACAGCGCGCCCAGGCTGCGCTGCCAGGCATCGGCATCGAAGATCCCCTCGTACAGCGCGCGAATGGTGTCGTGCATCTGTGTGTCGCTCATGGCTTCCCTTCTTTTTACTTCTTTTATTTTTAGCACTTTCTTCGCGGGGCAACGGGCGGGCCGCGGGCGCGGCGCCGGCCCGCTGCCGGGCGCGTGGTGTTCAGGCCTGGTCCAGCGCCGCGCCCAGGCGCGAGAGCAGATGCGTCAGCTGGGCCTGGCTGTTGCAGCCGGTCTTGTGGAATATGGCCTTGAGCTGGGTGCGCGCGGTTTCGTGGCGGATGTTCAGCTGCTGGCTGGCTTCGGGCAGGCCCTGTCCGGTGGCCAGCTGGGTGGTCAGCCGGGTCTCCGCCGGGGTCAGTCCGTACAGGTCGCGCAGCACCGGCGCCAGCAACAGCGGCGCGCTGTCCTGCTCATGCACGATCACCAGCGCCGCCGGTTCCTGCCATTGCGCGGCAAACGCGTGCGAGGGCGGCAGCGGCAGCACGATCACCTGCGCGCAGGCGCCGTTGCCGTCGGTGGCGCGGGCGGCCTGCGCGGCGACCGCGCGCTGCGGGTCGCAGGCGGCCTGGACCATGTCGGCGAACGGGCGCGACAGGGTCCAGTCCGACACCTTGCCGGCCGGGTCCAGGCGCCGCGCCCAGCGCTCGCCGGCGCGGTTGCTCAGCAGCACCTGGCGCTGCGGCGAGAACACCAGCAGGGCAAAATTGAGCCGCTCCACCAGCTGCGTCGACAGCCGCGCCAGCACCGTCAGCCCCAGCGTGCGGTCGCGCATGGCCATGGCGCTGCGCATATGCGGGATGATCCAGTCCATGCCGCGGGTGTCGTCGGGCGAGAACAGCGGCTGCGTGCGCGCGCGCTGCATCGAGAAATAGACTTCGTAGTGGGGCTGGCGCTCGACCAGGCAGGCCACGTAGGAGCGCAGGTCGTAGCGGTGGAAGAAGTCGCGGTAGAACGGATGGCGGGCCATGGTGCCTTCACCCAGTTCGCGCGCGTCGATATACCAGTCGCCCGGCCGCAGGCGCGGCGCGAACTGCTTGGCCGGATCGATGGCCTGGTAGTCCGATTCGTACTCGGAAAACAGTTCCACCACCGGATTGACGATCTCATTGACGGTGACCTGGTCGCGGACAGTGTCCCAGACCATCATCGAGGCGTGTGCCGTGCCCGCCAGATCCGTCAGGGTGCGCAGGCTCTGCTGCCAGGCACCGGGATCGAGAATGCCCTCGTACAAGCCACGGATTGCTCCGTGCATGTCGGCTTCTTTCATCTGACTCACCCCCTGCATTCGCGACAAGGAAATGCGCGGCGCCGGCGGTGCGTCTGATCGCACACCGGCTGCTTTCTTTTTGGCTGCTTGTTATTTTGGCCGCCTGTTGTCATGGCCGTTTCAAGACCGGCTCTGGCGCTTTTGCGTGTCTGTTGTAGCAGACGTTGCATACATTACCGCACTCGGGGGTCAAGAGGGGCACGGAGCTGCCCCTTCTTTCGTGGGGAGGGGCGCCACCTGGCTTGTGCGGGATTGCGCATAATGTGCTGTAAGAGGCATATCACATGTGCGTAACGGTCCGGAATCGGCAAAGCGTTGACCACGATCAGGTAAAATGCCCGTTTCCCCGAATTCCAGCGAAATCTCGCGCCATCCATCGCCATGACCTCTGTCCTGCGTCTTTCCGACCTGATTTCCCAAGGCAAAATCTCCGGCAAGCGGGTGTTTATCCGCGCCGACCTGAACGTGCCGCAGGATGACGCCGGCAACATCACCGAGGACACCCGCATCCGCGCCTCGGTGCCGGCGATCGAGGCCTGCCTGGCTGGCGGCGCTGCGGTGATGGTCACCTCCCACCTGGGCCGCCCGACCGAGGGCGAGTTCAAGCCCGAGGACTCGCTGGCGCCGATCGCCACGCGCCTGTCCGAGTTGCTGGGCAAGCCGGTCAAGCTGGTGCAGAACTGGGTCGACGGCGTCGAGGTGGCGCCGGGCCAGGTGGTGCTGCTGGAAAACTGCCGCGTGAACAAGGGCGAAAAGAAGAACAGCGACGAACTGGCCCAGAAGATGGCCAAGCTGTGTGACGTCTACGTGAACGATGCCTTCGGCACCGCCCACCGTGCCGAAGCCACCACGCATGGCATCGCCAAGTACGCGCCGATCGCCTGCGCCGGCCCGCTGCTGGCCGCAGAGATCGACGCGCTGGGCAAGGCGCTGGGCCAGCCGGCGCGCCCGCTGGTGGCGATCGTGGCCGGCTCCAAGGTCTCGACCAAGCTGACCATCCTGAAGTCGCTGGCCGACAAGGTCGACAACCTGATCGTCGGCGGCGGCATTGCCAATACCTTCATGCTGGCCGCCGGCCTGAAGATCGGCAAGTCGCTGGCCGAAGCCGACCTGGTCGGCGACGCCAAGACCATCATCGACATCATGGCCAAGCGTGGCGCCTCGGTGCCGATCCCGGTCGACGTGGTGTGCGCCAAGGAATTCAGCGCCACCGCCGCGGCCACCGTCAAGGACGTCAAGGACGTGGCCGACGACGACATGATCCTGGACATCGGCCCCAAGACCGCCGCGATGCTGGCCGAGCAGCTCAAGGCCGCCGGCACCATCGTCTGGAACGGCCCGGTAGGCGTGTTCGAGTTCGACCAGTTCGGCAACGGCACCAAGGTGCTGGCCCAGGCCATCGCCGAATCGAAGGCGTTCTCGATCGCCGGCGGCGGCGACACGCTGGCGGCCATTGCCAAGTACGGCATCGCCGATCGCGTGGGCTATATCTCCACCGGCGGCGGGGCGTTCCTGGAATTCCTGGAAGGCAAGAAGCTGCCCGCATTCGAAGTGCTGGAGCAGCGCGCCGCAGGCTGACGCATCCGCCGGGCCCGGCGGTGTTGCCGGGGCCCTGAACCAGGAATTCCGCGCATGACTCGTTCCACCAAGATCGTCGCCACCATCGGCCCCGCCTCCAGCTCGCTGGAAATCCTGACCCGCATGATCGCGGCGGGGGTCGACGTGGTGCGGCTGAATTTTTCGCACGGCACCGCCCAGGACCATCTCGACCGCGCCCGCCTGGTGCGCGAAGCCGCGCAGGCATGCGGGCGCGAGGTCGCCATCATGGCCGACCTGCAGGGCCCCAAGATCCGCGTCGGCAAGTTCGAGCACGGCAAGATCACGCTCAAGGCGGGCGACCCGTTCATCCTGGATTCGAGCTGCCAGCTAGGCAACGAGCAGCGCGCCGGCCTGGACTACCAGGACCTGCCGCGCGACGTCGGCCCGGGCGACCTGCTGCTGCTCAACGACGGCCTGATCGTGCTGGTGGTGGACCGTGTGTTCGGCAGCGAGATCTTCACCACCGTGCGCGTGGGCGGCGAGCTGTCCAACAACAAGGGCATCAACCGCCAGGGCGGCGGGCTGTCGGCGCCGGCGCTGACCGCCAAGGACATGGACGACATCAAGACCGCCATGGCCCTGGGCGCCGACTACGTCGCGGTCAGCTTCCCCAAGAACGCCACCGACATGGAAATGGCGCGCCAGCTGACCGCGGTGGCCGGCCAGCCGCACGGCCACAAGGCCCGCATGATCGCCAAGATCGAGCGCGCCGAGGCGATCCGCCCGGGCGTGCTGGAAGAGATCCTGCAGGCGTCCGACGGCATCATGGTGGCGCGCGGCGACCTGGCCGTGGAAGTCGGCAATGCCGCCGTGCCGGCGCTGCAGAAGCGCATGATCAAGCTGGCGCGCGAGGCCAACAAGCTGACCATCACCGCCACCCAGATGATGGAGAGCATGATCGTCAACCCGGTGCCCACGCGCGCCGAGGTCTCGGACGTGGCCAACGCCGTGCTGGACGGCACCGACGCGGTGATGCTGTCGGCCGAAACCGCCGCCGGCCGCTACCCCGTGGAGACGGTCGAGGCCATGGCCGCGGTCTGCATCGAAGCCGAGAAGTCCGAGGTGGTGCAGCTCGACACCGATTTCCTGAACCAGACCTTTTCGCGCATCGACCAGTCGGTGGCGATGGGTGCGCTGTTCACGGCCTATCATTTGCAGGTGAAGGCGATTGCCGCGCTGACCGATTCCGGCGCCACCGCATTGTGGATGAGCCGTCACCGCATCCATGTGCCGATCTATGCGATGACGCCCAACCTGGCCTCGCAGCGCAAGATGCAGCTGTACCGCAACGTGGTGCCGCTGCCGCTGCAGTCCAGCGCCGACCGCGACACCGCGCTGGAGCAGGCAGAAGAACTGCTGCTGGCGCAGGGCGTGGTGCAGCGCGGCGATTTCATCGTGCTGACCATCGGCGAGCCGATGGGCCAGCCGGGCGGCACCAACACCCTGAAGATCGTCAGGGTGGGCAGCTGAAAGTGAGATGAAGCAATGCGTGCCATGCCGGACGGAGCGCCAGCGCGGAATGCGCAAGGCTGACGGAGCCGGCAGGCACGGGCAGCGCCACGTAAGTCGATGCACTGCGTAAGCGCCGATTAGAAGAATACGCGGAAGACACCCCATTTTTTATTAGGAGTTAGACATGCCACTCGTATCGATGCGCCAGCTGCTGGACCACGCGGCCGAGAACAGCTACGGCCTGCCGGCCTTCAACGTCAACAACCTCGAGCAAGTGCAGGCCATCATGCAGGCTGCCGACGAGGTCAACGCCCCGGTGATCATGCAAGCCTCGGCCGGCGCGCGCAAATACGCCGGTGAGCATTTCCTGCGCCACCTGATCGAAGCCGCGGTAGAGGCTTATCCCCATATTCCGGTGGTGATGCACCAGGACCACGGCCAGTCGCCGGCGATCTGCCAGGGCGCGATCGACCTGGGCTTCTCGTCGGTGATGATGGACGGCTCGCTGCGCGAAGACGGCAAGACCCCGGCCGAGTATGAGTACAACATCGACGTCACCCGCAAGGTGGTGCAGCTGGCCCACGCCGTCGGCGTGACCGTGGAAGGCGAACTGGGCTGCCTGGGCTCGCTGGAAACCGGTGAAGCCGGCGAAGAAGACGGCATCGGCGCCGTCGGCGTGCTGGACCACTCCATGCTGCTGACCGATCCGGAGCAGGCCGCCGACTTCGTCAAGGCCACCCAGCTGGATGCCCTGGCCATCGCCATCGGCACCTCGCACGGCGCTTACAAGTTCACGCGCAAGCCCACCGGCGACATCCTGGCGATCAGCCGCATCAAGGAAATCCACGCCCGCATCCCCAACACCCACCTGGTGATGCACGGCTCGTCGTCGGTTCCGCAAGAGCTGCTGGAAGAGATCCGCAAGTTCGGCGGCGACATGAAGGAAACCTACGGCGTGCCGGTCGAGGAAATCCAGGAAGCGATCAAGTACGGCGTGCGCAAGATCAACATCGACACCGACATCCGCCTGGCCATGACCGGCGCGATCCGCCGCTTCTTCGCCGAGAACCCGAGCAAGTTCGACCCGCGCGAATACCTGAAGCCGGCTCGCGAAGCCGCCAAGCAGGTGTGCAAGGCGCGCTACATCGCCTTCGGCTGCGAAGGCCAGGCCGGCAAGATCAAGCCGATCGGCCTGACCGACATCGCGCAGCAGTACAAGGCGGGCAAGCTGTCGCAGGTCGTGCAGTAAATGTCCCTAGTCCGCCTTCCGCGCAAGGGGAAGGCGGATTGCAGTTCCGGCCGCCGCGGCACGCATCCAGCGCCCGGCGGCTTCGCCGTTTTATCGGAACCATCATGTCCAACGCTCTCTACCAGTCCTCCATCAACTCGCTGCCGCTGCTGGGCCACGGCAAAGTGCGCGACAACTATGCCGTCGGCAATGACAAGCTGCTGATCGTCACCACCGACCGCCTGTCGGCGTTCGACGTCATCATGGGCGAGCCGATTCCCGACAAGGGCCGCGTGCTGAACCAGATGGCGAACTTCTGGTTCCGCAAGCTCGCGCACATCGTGCCGAACCACGAGACCGGCATCGCGCCCGAGACCGTGGTCGCGCCGGAAGAAGTGGAGCAGGTCAAGGGCCGCGCCGTGGTGGTCAAGCGCCTGCGGCCGATCCTGGTCGAAGCCGTGGTGCGCGGCTATCTCGCCGGCAGCGGCTGGAAGGACTACCAGGCCACCGGCAAGGTGTGCGGGATCGAGCTGCCCGCCGGCCTGCAGAACGCGCAGAAGCTGCCCGAGCCGATCTTCACGCCGGCCGCCAAGGCCGAGATGGGCGAGCACGACGAGAACATCTCGTTTGCCGAAGTCGAGGCCCGTATCGGCATCGCGCTGGCGCGCCAGATGCGCGAGATCTCGATCCGCCTGTACAAGGAAGCGGCCGAGTTTGCGGCCACGCGCGGCATCATCATCGCCGATACCAAGTTCGAGTTCGGCCTGGACGACAATGGCGTGCTGACGCTGATGGACGAGGTCCTGACCGCCGATTCGTCGCGCTTCTGGCCGGCCGATTCCTACCAGGTGGGCACCAACCCGCCGTCGTTCGACAAGCAGTTCGTGCGCGACTGGCTGGAAGCCGTGCGCATCGACGGCAAGCCCTGGCCCAAGACCGCGCCGGCACCGCAACTGCCGGACGAGGTGATCGAAAAGACCGCCGCCAAGTACCGTGAAGCGCTGACGCGCCTGACGGGCGAAGAACTGCAGTAACCAAAATGTGTTCCCCTCTCCCCTCATGGGGAGAGGGCAGGGTGAGGGGTGGTTCAGCAAGGCGCCACGCGTCAAGAGGCGCCGGCCCTCACCCCCGCCCCTCTCCCGCAAGCGGGAGAGGGGCGCAAACAAGGAAGGATCAAACGTGAGCAAGCAAGACAAGCCGCTGGTCGGCGTGGTGATGGGCAGCAGTTCCGACTGGGACGTGATGCAGCACGCAGTGGCCATGCTGAAGGATTTCGGCGTGCCGTTCGAAGCCCAGGTGGTGTCGGCGCACCGCATGGCGGACGACATGTTCCGCTATGCCGAGAGCGCGCGCAGCCGCGGCATCCGCGCCATCATCGCCGGGGCCGGCGGGGCCGCGCACCTGCCCGGCATGATCGCCGCCAAGACCATCGTGCCGGTGTTCGGCGTGCCGGTGCCGTCCAAGTACCTGCGTGGCGAGGATTCGCTGCTGTCGATCGTGCAGATGCCCAAGGGCGTGCCGGTGGCCACCTTTGCCATCGGCGAGGCCGGTGCCGCCAATGCCGCGCTGCACGCGATCGCCACGCTGGCCACCACCGACGAGGCGCTGGCCGGCGCGCTGGAAGCGTTCCGCGCGAAGCAGACCGAAGCCGCGCGCGCGATGACGCTGCCGCTGTAATCATCCGGACATCCCACGGAACCTAGCAATGCCTACCGATATCCATCCCTACCTCTCCGAAGCCCACACGCCGGAATCGCGCGCCGAGTTCGGCGTCGACCGTCCCGACGCGCCCATCCTGCCCGGTGCGTGGCTCGGCATGCTGGGTGGCGGCCAGCTCGGCCGCATGTTCACGCATGCGGCGCAGGCGATGGGCTATCGCGTATGCGTGCTCGATCCGGACCAGGACAGCCCGGCCGGCTCGGTGGCGGACAAGCATATCTGTGCGCAATACACCGACGAGGCCGCGCTGGCCGAAATGGGCAAGCTGTGCCAGGCGGTAAGCACCGAGTTCGAGAACGTGCCGTCGCTGTCGCTGGACCGGCTCGAGCAGCTGGGCGCCTTTGTCGCGCCGCGCGGCTACTGCGTGTCGATCGCGCAGAACCGCATCGGCGAGAAGAAGTTCTTTGCCGCGTGCGCCGAGCGCACCGGCGTGTCGCCGGCCCCGCACTGGGTGATCCAGCACGATGCCGATGTCGACCAGTTGCCCGACCACGTGCTGCCCGGCATCCTCAAGACCGCGCGCATGGGCTACGACGGCAAGGGCCAGGCGCGCGTGAAGACGCGCGACGACGTGCGCGCCGCCTGGAATGCCATGCAGCACGTGCCGTGCGTGCTGGAGCAGATGCTGCCGCTGGCCTATGAGGTCTCGGTGCTGGCCGCGCGTGCCGCGGACGGCTCCACCGCCACCTGGCCGCTGGCCGAGAACGTGCACCGCGACGGCATCCTGTTCTCGACGGTGATGCCGTCGACCAGCGTGTCGCCTGACATTGCCGACCGCGCGCGTGCTGCAGCGGCTGCCATCGCTACGGAGATGGGCTACGTCGGCGTGCTGTGCATCGAGTTCTTCGTGCTGACCGACGGCTCGCTGGTCGCCAACGAGATGGCGCCGCGCCCGCACAACTCCGGCCATATCACCATGGATGCGTGCGAGACCAGCCAGTTCGAACAGCAGGTGCGCGCCATGGCGCGGCTGCCGCTGGGCAGCACGCGCCAGCACTCGGCCGGCAAGATGCTGAACCTGCTGGGCGACGTGTGGTTCGAGTTCGGCCTGGAGCGCACGCCGTCCTGGGACGAGGTGGTGGCGCAGCCCGGCGCCAAGCTGCACCTGTACGGCAAGGGCGATGCGCGCCCGTCGCGCAAGATGGGCCACGTCAACTGCGTGGGCGAGCATGCCGAAGCGGCCGACGCCGCCTTTGCCGCCGCCGCGCAGGCGCTGCATATCCCGCTCTGAAGCCATAGCTCCAAGGAACACGATGTCGCCGCGCATGCCCACGGCCGCTGAACTGGACGAAGCCGTCCGCCTGCTCGAGGCCGGGCAACTGGTCGCCTTTCCCACCGAAACCGTCTACGGGCTCGGTGCGGACGCCGAGAATCCCGAGGCGGTCGCCCGCATCTTCGCGCTCAAGGGCCGGCCGTCGAACCATCCGGTGATCGTCCACGTGGTGGACGGCGCCGATATCGGCTACTGGACCGACGAGGTCCCCGAGGCCGCGCAGCAGCTGATCGACGCCTTCTGGCCCGGCCCGCTGACGTTGATCCTGAAGCGCGCCGCGCATATCCATCCGGCCGTCGCCGGCGGCCAGGACAGCATTGGCGTGCGTTGCCCCTCGCACCCCGTGGCGCAGGCGCTGCTGGCCCGCTTCAAGCGCGGCCGCGGCGGCATTGCCGCGCCGTCGGCCAACAAGTTCGGCCAGGTCAGCCCGACCACCGCGCAGCATGTGCGCGACGAGTTCGGCGATGCGGTCTATGTGCTGGAAGGCGATGGCGTGGAGGTCGGTATCGAATCGACCATCGTCGACCTGTCGCGGCTGGACCAGGGCATCGGCCCGGTGCTGCTGCGGCCGGGGGCGATCACCGCGGCGATGATGGCGCAGGTATTGGGCGCGGCCCCGCTGCCGCCCGATGCGGCCGCGCCGCGGGCTTCAGGCACGCTCAAGGCCCACTACGCGCCGCACACACCGCTGCTGCTGGCCGATGCGCAAGCAGCATCGGCGCAGCTAGCCTCGCTGCCGGACGATGCCCGCGTGGCGTGGGTCGGCCGGGCGCCGCTGGTGGACCAGCGTTGTACCTGGGTGCAGGCGCCTGCGGACGCGGCGGCCTATGCGCGCGAGCTTTACCGCTTGCTGCGCAAGCTCGACAAGCAGGGCTATACGCAGCTGATGTTCGAGGTGTTGCCTGAAGGGCAGGATTGGGCCGGGGTGCGGGATCGGCTGGAGAGGGCGGCGGCGGCGTTTGGAGGATGAGGCGGGCGGTGGCTCGCCGCTGGCCTTACTTCGTCGACGCGCCGGCCCTCACCCCAGCAACCTCAACGCCGTATACACCGCCATCCCCACCATGATCATCCCCACCATCTTCCGCGTCAGCAGGTAGAACAACGTGGCCGCAATCCCGGCCATCAGCTTGTCGTTGGAGAACGCCACCGTGAAATGCCCCTGCCAGGTCATCAGGTCCGGCAGGATGATCGCCGCCAGTGCCGCGGCCGGCGCATAGCGCAGCGCCCGCGCGATGCGGTCGGGCACGGTGACATGCTCGCCGGCCATCAGGAACAGCGCGCGCGTGACGATGGTGACGACCGCCATGCCAAGGATGGCAATCCAGATTTCAAGATGGCTCATGCGCGGTCTCCCGGCGGCGTTTCCGGCGCGGCGGCGTTGGTGACCTCGGGGGCCTTGGGCTTGCGCCGGCGGATGCCGCGCAGCGCCGCGCGCGCGGCCAGGTCGTCGCTGGCCATGCCGGCGGCAATCGCGCCCACCACTGCCACCACCAGGCTGAGGCGGTACGGCAAGTCGAAGCAAAGCAGCGCCAGCACCGCCGACACCACCACGGCCAGCAACGTGGAGCGCGAGTTGATGGTGGCGATCATCACCGGGATCAGCGCCATGGTGCCCGCCAGCCCCAGGCCCCAGCTGTCGGGGAACAGGCTGGCCAGCACGATGCCGATGATCGACGACAGCTGCCACATGCAGAAGTTGGTCAGCGCCATGCCCCAGAAGTAGCCTTCCTTGCCAGGCTCGTAGCCGGGCGTGCTGTACTTCTGCAGGAAGTAGACGAAGTGCAGGTCGCCGTTGAACGAGCCCAGGATGGTGCGCCGCCATAGCGGCATGTAGCTGAAGTGCGGCTGCATGCCGGCGCTGAAGATCACGAAGCGCAGGTTGACCACGGCCGCGGTCAGCCAGATGGTCCACAGCGGCAGGCCCGCAGCGAACAGCGGCAGCACCGCCAGCTGCGCCGAGCCGGCATAGACCAGCAGCGACATGCCGATGGCTTCGGGCACGGTCATTACGGATTTGCTCATCGCCACGCCGGTCACCAGGCCCCAGGAGAAGACCGCGGGCAGGGACGGGGCAAAGTAGCGCGCGCCGTCGATAAAGCCGGCGCGTTCGGCCGGTGCGAAGCGATGCCAGAGGCGCAACCACACCGGGGGTTGTCGGGAAGTCATGTCAGAGGGCGAGGGGGCAATGCAGGCCCGGGGCCGAGGGCCGGCCCGGAAGGCTGCCGCCGCAGGACGCGGCCGGCACCCTGGCATTATAGGGGCGGATCGGACGCTGGTAAGTGTCCGCTTAACAAAATGCGGCCGCGGCGTTGGCGCCAGGCCACGGCGCCGCGCCGCAGCCTGCCCGGCGCGGACTCAGGGTGCGCCGCGGTACACCCATTGCAGCAGGGCGTCGTGCGCTTCCTGCGCCTGCGCGGCGTTGGGGTGGTTGATCATGCTGACCACCACGTAGCGGCCACCCTCGGCAGCATCCACAAAGCCGGCCAGCGCGCGCACGTCGGCCAGCGTGCCGGTCTTCAGGTAGCCGTTGCCGGCCGCGTTGGCGCGCGTCAGGCGGTTGCGCAGCGTGCCGTCGACGCCCAGCACCGGCAGTGAATCGATCAGCACCGGCCCCACGCTGCTGGCCGCGGCCTGCTGCAGCAGGCGCGCCATGTCATAGGCGCTGATGCGTTCCTCGCGCGACAGCCCCGAGCCGTTGTCCAGCACCAGGCCGGGCATGTCCAGCCCCTGGCGTGCCAGCCAGCGCTGCACCACGCGGATCGAGCGCCCGGTGCTGGCCGGGCCGCCGCGGTCCATTTCGGCGCCGATGGTCAGGAACAGCTGCCGCGCCATCACGTTGTTCGAGAACTTGTTGATGTCGCGCACGATATCCGCGAGCGGCAGGCCGTAGTGGCGCGCCAGCAGCACCGCGCCGCGCGGCACCTTGCCGCTGCGCAGCCCGGGCATGTGGGCAAAGCGTCCGCCGGCGCGCTGCCATTCGGCGACGAAGCCGCCCCAGGTGAACTCCGCATGCGACAGCGTGGCGATATTGAGCACGTGCTCGCCGCAGTCGCTGGCATAGTCGCCCGAGAACGACGCCAGCACGGTGCCGTCCGCCTGCGGCAGCACGCTCGGGCTGGCGCTCGACTGCCAGTCGCCGCAGCGGCCGTTGGTCAGCGTGAGCCGGTTGTCCAGCTTGAGCTGCGCCAGCTCGGGCGTGACGCTGACTGCCACGGTCTGGCTGGCCGGGTCCGGCGTCAGCGTGAACGACAGTGTCTTGAACGCATAGAGCAGCGCATCCGGGCCGACGTTGTAGGCGCGCTGCACCTCGCCGTCGATGGTGCCGTTGCCGTCCAGGCCATCGGCAAAGTAGCTGCGGTCCAGCACCAGGTCGCCGTTGATGCCGGTGGCGCCCCCGGCGCGCGCCTTCGCCACCAGCTTGGCCATTTCCTCGGGCACCAGCTTGGGATCGCCGTGGCCGCGCAGGTAGACGTTGCCGTTGACGGTGCCGTCGAAGCCGGGCTGGGCGTCGGCGTAGAGCGAGGTCTGCCAGCGGTAGTCGGGGCCCAGCAGCTGCAGCCCGGCAAAGGTGGTGACCAGCTTCATGGTCGAGGCCGGGTTCATCGGCTGCTGCGCATTCCAGCTGGCGCGGGCGGTGCCGGCGCCCAGCCTGACCACGTAGAAGCTGGCGGCGGACGCCGGTACGCCGGCTCGGCGCAACGCCGCGGCCACCGGGGCCGGCACGCCGGCACTCACCAGTGCGGGATCGGCAGCGGCTTTTGCGGCGGTGGCGGCCTTGGCCGCTTTTGCCGCCTTGACCGTCTTGGCGGGCGCTTTGGCTTGCGCCGGGGTGAGCGCGGGACCGCCGGCCAGCAGCACGGCGGCAAGGATGGGCGAGAGCAGTGGCGACAGGCGGCGCAGCAGGGCGCCGGGTCGCGATGCAGTAGGCGCGGCGATTGTTCTTGGCATGGCGGCCATGTTAACGCATGGCCGCTGGCAGGCGGGTGACAGTCTTGCCGGCTGCCCTCAGCCGGCGCGCGGCGGCGCCAGCCGTGCCAGCAGCGACTTCAGCGTGGCCTGCTCGGCCTCGCTCAGCGCCGAGCCGACGTGCGCGTCGTGCGCCACCACCGCCTGCGTGGCGGCTTCCAGCGTGCGGCGGCCGGCTGCCGTCAGCACCAGGCTGTAGGCGCGGCGATCGCCGGCTGCCGGGCGGCGCGCCACCAGGTTCATCTCTTCCAGCGCGTCGACCAGCAGCACCGCCCCCGAGCGCGCGATGCCGAGGATCTGCGCCAGCTCGGTCAGCTTCAGGTGCGGGTTGCGCGAGATGATGATCAGCGCCGAAAAGCGCGGCGGCGTGATCTGCCATTGCGCCAGCGACAGCACAAAGTCTTCATAGATGCGGATCTGCGCGCGGCGGATGGCGTAGCCGATCAGGTTGTCGAGCACGCCATAGTCGATATTCGGCACATGCGGGTCGAAACCGGCATCGGCACCGGCGCTTGCGGCCGGATCCGGCGCGAGCGGGTCGCGCGCCTTGCGCCGCGCGGACGTGGCGGTGGTGCTGCGCGGGCGCGGGGGTGCGGCGGGCGGTGTGCCGGATGCTTCGGGATTCATCAGACTTGCTCCGAGAAACCCCGGCTTTCAGTGCGGGGAGTGAAAGGAGTGCTGCCGGCAGCAAGCAATCCCAATTTAGAATGACCGGCATGCTTCTCGTCTACGCGTACAAGGCGATTGCGCATGGCGCGTGGTACGAGGAAGTCGACGGACGTTTCACCACCCAGGTCTGCTCTTCTTGCGACGCGATGTCGCCGGAGAGGCCGAAAGGTATCGCAGACCTTGGAATAAGGCAATGGGTATGCAGTGAATGCGGTGCTGTACATGATCGCGATGTGAACGCTGCGCTAAATATCCTTGCCCGATCGGGACATCGATCGCCTGCAGAGGGAATCCCCTCTCTTTCGAGAGGGGGGATGTCAATGCAGCAGTTTCCAGTTGCCGTTGTCGATGGTCAGCATAACCCGCCCGCGCTGGTCGAAGCCATAGTGGTCTTGCCCACTGTAATTCAGCACGCCGTGCGAGACCACGATGTCGCGCTCGGTCTCCAGTGCCTGCCGCAGCGCCTGGCGGAATGCCGGCGTCCCCGGCTTGGCGTGCCTGAGCGCCACCGGCACGATGCGCTCAAGCACCAGCCCGGCGTCGTAGGCATGGGCGCCGAACTGCGTGCGGCTGTCGGCCCCGTATTGCTTCTCATAGCGGGTGACGTAGTCCAGCCCCGGCTTGCGCACCGGGTCGCCCGCGGGCAACTGCTCCGGCACGATCACCGGCCCGGCCGGCAGGATCGCGCCATTGACCATGCGCCCGCCGATGCGGATCAGGTCCTTGGTGGCCGCGCCATGGGTGTGGTAGATGGTGCCGCCGTAGCCGCGCTCGCGCAGCGTGGTGTGCGGCAGCGCGGCGCCGGTGCCGGCGCCGGCGATCAGGATGGCATCGGGTTTGGCGGCGATCAGCTTGATGGCCTGCGCGGTCACGCTGGTATCGGCGCGGCCGTAGCGCTCGGTGGCGATCAGGCGGATGCCGTTGGCGCTGGCGGCGGCGGTAAAGTCCTTCAGCCAGGTCTCGCCGTAGGCATCGGCAAAGCCGATAAAGCCGATGGTCTTGACGCCGTTGGTCTTGGCGGTGGCGGCGACGGCATTGGCCATCAGCCGCACCGGCTGCGCCAGCCGGAAGGTCCAGGCACCGCGCCCGGGCTTGAGTTCGATCGGCGAGAACGCCAGCTGCACGGTCTGGGCCTCATCGGCCACCTCGGCAATGGCGATCGACGGCGCCACCGCGGACGAGCCCAGGATGATGTCGACCTTGTCCTCGGAGACAAAGCGGCGCGCCACCTTGGCGCCCTGGGTGGGGTCCGAGGCATCGTCCAGCACGATGTAGCGTACCGCCTCGCCGCCGATCTTCTGCGGCAGGTAGGCCAGCGAGTTCTTCTGCGGGATGCCCAGCGACGCCGACGGGCCGGTGGTGGACAGGCTGACGCCGACGGTGATGTCGGCCAGCGCACTGCCGGCGCTGAAGGCGAGGGCCGCGGCCAGTGCGAGGCGGGCCAGCTTGGTGGTGGTCAGGGGCGCCATGGTGTCTCCTCTCTCGATGGTCTTGTTCTGCATTGTCAAACCTGCCGGATCCTACCGCGTGCCCTGCATCGACTGCCGGTCGAATCCCGCCAGTTGCTTGTACCGCAGCGAGATCGCCTCCAGTTCCGCGCGCGGGATCACCTGGTCGACGTCGGCAAAGCCCTGCGGCGCGCGTTCCTCGGCCAGCTGCATCACCTGCTCGGGCCCGTTCATGCGGTTGCGCAGCACGATGCCGGCGGTGCGCGGCAGGCGCTCGGCCTCGTATTCGCGCAGCGCGTAGCCGGTGTCGGGCGTGCCGAGCAGGCTGTCGAGCAGGTAGCGCGCGTCCAGGATGGCCTGGGCGCTGCCGTTCGAGCCGATCGGGTACATCGGGTGCGCGGCGTCGCCCAGCAGCGTGACGCGGTCGAAGGTCCAGCGCGGCAGCGGGTCCTTGTCGACCATCGGGAATTCGTAGATCGCCTCGGCACCGTCGATCAGCGCGGGGATGTCGATCCAGTCCCACCGCCAGTCGGCAAACGCGGCGCAGAACACGGATTTGTCGACCTGCTTGTTCCAGTCGCTGCGCGGCGGGGTGTCGGGCACGCTGTCGGGCACGCGCAGCTCGGCGATCCAGTTGACCAGCGAGCGGCCCTGGCGGCGCAGCGGTTCCGAGATCGGATAGGCCACGAACTTCTGGTCCTGGTGCCCGGCCATGAACATCGAGCGGCCGTCCAGGTAGGGCGGCGCCTCGGTGACCGCGCGCCACAGCAGGCGGCGCGAAAAACGCGGCAGGTCGCCGGTGGGGTAGAAATGGCGGCGCACCGCCGAGTGGATGCCGTCGGCGCCGACCAGCACATCGGCGCTGGCCTCGACCTCGGCATTGTCGCTGCGGCGGCGCAGGCCAAAGCGCGCCTGTCCGCCCGCGCCGGTGTCCAGCACGGTCTTGAAGCTATGGCCGGTATGCACGGCGCCGGCGCCGAGGCGCTCCACCACGGTACGGTGCAGCAGCATCTGGAATTCGCCGCGATGGATCGAGAACTGCGGCCAGTCATAACCGGCCGCCAGCCCGCGCGGCTCATGCCAGATGCGCTGGCCGCGCTTGTTGTAGTAGGACAGCGACGAGGTCTCGATGGCGACATCCGCGAGCGCGTCGCGCAGTCCCAGCTCGGACAGGATGCGCACGGCGTGCGGCAGCAGGTTGATGCCCACGCCCAGCGGGCGCAGCGTTTCGCTGGCCTCCCAGACCTCGGCCTCGAGGCCGTGGCGGTGGCATAGCAGCGCCAGCGTCAGTCCGCCGATGCCGCCACCGGCGATTGCGATCTTCATGGTGTCTCCCCCGCGTGCAGGATGCGCCGGTACGCAAGCGCGGGCGCGCTGCCTCCGGTCGAATTGGATTTGTTATGGAGTATAACAATTCGACCGGATGCGGCAAGACGGGGAAGACCCCGGAGTGACGCCTCCGGGGTCAGGAAAAACCGCGCTTAGCTAAGTGCGGCGCCTTCCGGCTTGGGCTGTGCTTTCAGCGACGGCACCGGGAAGACAGTGTCGTAGAGCCAGTTGTACACCAGCGCGTAGACCATGTAAAAGACGGCCACGGCGATGTCCATGATGAGCGCGTCGACCAGGCTGATGTCCAGGTACCAGGCCACCAACGGCAGAAACACCACCAGCAGGCCCAGTTCGAACAGCACGGCGTGCAGCACGCGCACCGGCACCGACTTGCGCAGCTGGCCGGTGAAACGCAGCATGCCCTTGTCGAACAGCACGTTGTACAGGTAGTTCCAGCCGGTGGCGATCAGCGAGGCGACGATGCCGATTAGGCCCATCTCGTGCAGTTCATAGCCGAAGGCCCAGCTGGCCAGCGGCGCGAAAATCAGCAGGCCGACCACCTCGAAGCCGATGGCGTGGCGAATCCGGTCCCAGGTCTTGCGCATCGTTGTTCCTCCTTGCGTGTCAAACGCGATGGGAGCTAGTCTATCTGCTGGGCAGGGATTGCCAAGTTGGATATTATCTGAAAAACAGATAGATGAACATTGAAAGTACTTTATGAGCCTCTCCATCGAGCAGTTGCAGGCATTCGTCGCCGCAGCTGACACCGGCTCGTTCTCGGCCGCCGCGCGCCGGCTGGGCAAGGCGCAGTCGGTGGTCAGCGCGGCGGTGTCCAACCTGGAAATCGACGCCGGCAACGCGCTGTTCGACCGCTCCGCCCGTTACCCGGTGCTGACCCCCGCGGGCGAGCGGCTGCTGGCCGAGGCGCGTGTGATCCTGGAGCGCTGCGAGCACTTCCGCGGCGTGGCCAAGAGCCTGGGCGAGGGCGTGGAGACGCGGCTGGTGCTGGCGGTGGATGAGCTCTATCCGGAAGAGACGCTGGGCATGCTGCTGGAAGAGTTCTCCAGCCGCTTCCCGGCGGTGGAGCTTGAGCTGCTGTTTCCGCTGATGGAGGACGTCAGCCGGCTGGTCCTGGAGGGCGGCGCCGACCTCGGCATCATGTGGCGGCAGGAGGTGCTGCCGCCGGCGCTGGGCTTCCATGCGCTGGGCTGGGTGCCGATGCAGATCCTGTGCGCGCCCGAGCATCCGCTGGCCGGCCAGCGCGTGGACTGGGAGGAACTGAAGCGCTATCGCCAGCTGATGGTCGCCACCCGCTCAGACAGCGAAGAGAAGATGCGCCTGCGCGTGGCCGCCGACGTGTGGTGGGTGGAAAGCCAGTGGGTGATCGTGGAACTGGTCAAGCGCGGGCTGGGCTGGGCCTTCGTGCCGTGGCACGTGGTGGCCAATTCGCCGGCGGCGGCGCGGCTGGTGACGCCGCCGCTGGCATTCCAGCAGCAGGACTGGCCGGTGGCGATGGAACTGGTCTGGCACAAGCAGCGGCCGCTGGGTAAGGCCGCCACCTGGCTGCGCGAGCGCATCTGCCAACAGCCGCTGCCGCGCGCGCCTGCGGCTAGCGCTGGCTGACCGCCTGGTTCGTACCGGCCTGTGCCGGCGCAGCCTCCGCACCGGGCGCATGCCAGCCGCCGCCCAGCGCCTTGATCAGCACCACCGCCGCCGTGTACTGACGGCCGGCGATCGACAGCGCGGTGCGCTCGGCGGTGTAGGCGCTGGTCTGCGCCGTCAGCACGTCGAGCAGGCCAGCGGTGCCGGCGCGGTAGCGGTTGTTCACCAGCGCCAGCGCCTCGCGCGCCGAGCGCAGTGCGTCGTTCTGCACCACCGCTTCCTGTTCCAGCAGCCGCTGCGCGGCGAGGTTGTCCTCGACTTCCTGGAACGCGCCCAGCACGGTCTGGCGGTAGTTGGCCACGGTCTGGTCGTAGGCGGCCACCGCCTGCGCCTTGGCCGCGCTGCGCAGGCCGCCGTCGAACAGCGTGCCGGCCAGGCCGCCGCCGATCGACCAGATCCGGTCCGGCAGCGACATCCAGCGCGCCAGCGTGCTGGCGGTCAGGCCGCCGCTGGCCGACAGCGACAGGGTCGGGTAGTAGGCCGCCTGCGCCACGCCGATCTGCGCATTGGCCGAGGCCATGCGGCGCTCGGCCGCGCCGATGTCGGGGCGGCGTTCCAGCAGTTGCGACGGCACCGCGGCCGGCACGCGCGGCGGCGCGGTGCGGAAGTCGTCGGCGGCCAGCGTCAGCGCCGCGGGCGGCTTGCCCACCAGCACCGCGATGGCGTGCTCCAGCTGTGCGCGCGTGATCTGGATGTCGATCTGCTGCGCCTGCGCGCTCTTGAGCTGGGTCTCGGACTGCAGCACGTCCGAGCGCTGCGCGGTGCCCGCCGCATACTGGTTCTGCACCAGTTGCAGCGACTTCTGGTAATCGGCTACGGTGCGGTCCAGCAGGGCCTTCTGCGCATCGGCCACGCGCAGCAGGAAGTAGCTCTGCGCCAGCGTTGCCTGCGTCGACAGCAGCGTCGAGGCCAGGTCGGCCTGGCTGGCCTGCGCGCTGGCCTCGCTGCTTTCCACCTGGCGCCGCACGCGGCCCCAGACGTCGATTTCCCAGGTTGCGCCCAGGGTCGCGCTCTGCCCGTTGAGCGTGCTGCCGCTGGCGCCGCGCGCGCGCGAGGCGCCGGCCTGTGCGTCAACGGTCGGGAAGAAGCCGGCGCGCGCGGCCTGCAGCGACGCCACTGCCTGGCGATACTGCGCCTCGGCGGCCTTGATGTTCTGGTTCGAGATCTGCACCTCGGACATCAGCGCGTCGAGCTGCGCATCGCCGAACACGGTCCACCAGTCGGCGCCGGTCTCCGCATCCTGCGGCTCGGCGGGCTTCCAGTCACCGGTCCAGTCGGGGGTGGCGGCATCGGCCTCCTTGAAGGATGCGGAGACCGGCGCGTCGGGGCGCTGGTAGTCGGGGCCGACGGCGCAGCCGGCCAGCAGCAGCGCACAGGCCAGCGGCAACGGCAGGGCATGGGTCAGGAAGCGGGAAAGAACTGTCATGTCGAGTCTTCGCAAATCTAGACGGCGGCCGGCTGGTCCGGCGTGCCGGCACCACGGCGGCGCTGGCGCCAGGCCTTGACCTTCAGGCGCCAGCGGTCCAGCGTCAGGTAGACCACCGGCGTGGTGTACAGCGTCAGCAACTGGCTTACCACCAGCCCGCCGACAATGGAGATGCCCAGCGGCGCGCGCAGTTCGGCGCCGTCGCCGCGGCCGATCGCCAGCGGCACCGCGCCCAGCAGCGCGGCCATGGTGGTCATCAGGATCGGGCGGAAGCGCAGCAGGCAGGCGCGGTAGATCGCGTCGCGCGGCGACAGCCCCTCGCGCCGTTCGGCATCAATGGCGAAGTCGATCATCATGATCGCGTTCTTTTTCACGATGCCGATCAGCAGGATCACGCCGATCAGCGCGATGATGCTGAAGTCGGTCTTCGATGCCAGCAGCGCCAGCAGCGCGCCCACGCCGGCGGAGGGCAGCGTCGACAGGATCGTCAGCGGATGCACATAGCTTTCATACAGCACGCCCAGCACGATGTAGATCGTGATCAGCGCCGCCAGGATCAGGATCGGCTGGCTCTTGAGCGAATCCTGGAACGCCTTGGCGCCGCCCTGGAAGTTGGCGCGCAGCGTCTCCGGCACGCCGATGCGCGCCATCTCGCGCGTGATCGCATCGGTCGCCTGCGACAGCGAAGTGCCCTCGGCCAGGTTGAACGAGATCGTCGAGGCCGCGAACTGGCCCTGGTGGTTCACGCCCAGCGGCGTGCTGGACGGGGTCACGCGCGCGAACGCCGCCAGCGGCACGCGGTTGCCGTTGCCGGTGACCACGTAGATGTCCTTGAGCGCATCGGGCCCTTGCAGGTATTCCTGGCTCAGTTCCATCACCACGCGATACTGGTTCAGCGGATGGTAGATGGTGGACACCAGCCGCTGGCCGAAGGCATCGTTGAGCACCGCATCCACCTGCTGCGCGGTCACGCCCAGGCGCGAGGCCGCATCGCGGTCGATGATCACCGAGGTCTGCAGGCCCTTGTCGTTGGTATCGGTGTCGATGTCCTCCAGCCCCTTCAGGTTCGACAACGCGGCGCGCACCTTGGGCTCCCACGCGCGCAGCACTTCCAGGTCGTCTGACTGCAGCGTGAACTGGTACTGCGAACTGCTCTGCCGCCCGCCGATGCGGATATCCTGCACCGACTGCAGGAACAGGCTCGCGCCGGGCTCCTTGGACAGCTTGCCGCGCAGCCGCGCGATGATGGCGTCGGCCGATTCCTTGCGCTCCGACAGCGGCTTGAGCGTGACGAACATCTGCCCGGTATTGCGCTGGGAACCGCCGGTAAAGCCGGTCACGTTGACCACGGCGGGGTCGGACTGGACGATCTTGATGAAATTGTCGAGCTTGCCGCGCATGGCCTGGAACGAGGTGGCCTGGTCGGCGCGGATAAAGCCGATCAGCCGGCCCGTGTCCTGCTGCGGGAAGAAGCCCTTGGGAACGATCACGTACAGGTACACGTTCAGCGCGATGGTGGCGATCAGCACCAGCCACACCAGCGGACTCAGGCGCAGCGCCGTGGACAGCGAGCGCGCATAGCCATCGTGCAGCCACTTGAACATGCGCTCGGTGGCACGGAAGAAGCGGCCCTGCTGCTCCGGCTCGGGCGGGCGCAGCATCCGTGCGCACATCATCGGCGTGGTGGTCAGCGACACCACCAGCGACACCAGGATCGCCACCGACAGCGTGATCGCGAATTCCTGGAACAGCCGGCCGACGATGCCGCCCATCAGCAGCAGCGGGATGAATACCGCGATCAGCGACAGGCTCATCGACAGCACCGTGAAGCCCACTTCGCGCGCCCCGCGCAGTGCCGCGGCAAGCGGCTTCATGCCTTCCTCGATATGGCGCGAGATGTTCTCCAGCACCACGATGGCATCGTCGACCACAAAGCCGGTGGCGATGGTCAGCGCCATCAGCGACAGGTTGTTCAGCGAGAACCCGGCCAGGTACATCACCGAGAACGTGCCGATCAGCGACACCGGCACCGCCACGCTGGGGATCAAGGTGGCGCGCACATTGCGCAGGAACACGAACACCACCATGATCACCAGCGCCACCGAGATCATCAGCGTGTTCTCTACCTCGCGCAGCGAGGCGCGGATGGTGGGCGTGCGGTCCATCATCACGTCCATCGAGATTGCCGCGGGGATCATCTTCTGCAACTGCGGCAGCATCTCGTTGACGCGGTCCACGGTCTCGATGATATTGGCGCCGGGCGAGCGGTTCAGCACCAGCAGCACCGATGGCTTGCCGTTGGCCGAGCCCGCGTTGCGGATGTCCTGCACCGAGTCGACCACATTGGCCACGTCGCGCAGCCGCACCGGCACCGCGAACGAGTTGGGCCCGCTGGTGGCACTGGTGCCTCCGGTGGCGCCGCTGGTGATGGTGGTGGTGCCGCTGCTGGTGGTCAGCGTGGTCACGGTCACGCCGTTGACCACCTTGGTGCTGACGCCGCCGCTGGCGGCGGCGTTGGCGGTGCTGGCAATCAGCGCGCCCGCCGACGTCGACGAGAAGGTTCCCGGCGTGGCATAGCGGATGATCAGCGGCATGTAGTCTTCCGCCTTCATCGCCTGGTCGTTAGCGTAGACCTGCCAGTTGCTGGCGGCGTTCTCCAGCGTCCCCAGCGGCCGGTTGGCATTGGTCGCGCTGATGGTGTTGCGCACATCCTCCAGCGAGATGCCGTAGTTGTTCAGCGCGGTCGGGTTCAGCTCGACCCGCACCGCCGGCAGCGAGGCCCCGCCGATGGTGACCTGGCCCACGCCATCGACCTGCGACAGCTTCTGCGCCAGGATGGTCGAGGCCGCGTCATACAGCTGCCCGCGCGTCATGGTCGGCGAGGTCAGCGCGATGATCATGATCGGCGCATCGGCCGGGTTGACCTTGCGGTAGGTCGGGTTGTTGGGCAGGCTGGTCGGCAGTGTCGCGCGCGAGGCATTGATGGCCGCCTGCACGTCGCGCGCGGCGCCGTCGATATTGCGCGACAGGTCGAACTGCAGCGTCACGCGGGTGGAGCCGAGCGAACTGCTCGAAGTGATCTCGGTCACGCCGGCGATGGTGCCGAGCGCGCGCTCGAGCGGCGTCGCCACGGTGGCGGCCATCGTTTCAGGACTCGCACCCGGCAGCGACGCCGATACCGAGATGGTCGGGAAATCCACCTGCGGCAGCGGCGACACCGGCAGCAGCCGCAGCGCGGCCAGCCCCGCCAGCAGGATGCCGAGCGTCAGCAGCGCGGTCGCGACGGGGCGGTGGATGAAGGCAGCCGAGAGATTCATCGTTACACCGGCTCCTCGCCCGTGCCGCCTTCCTCCGGATCACCGAAGCGCCGTTTGCGCCAGCCCTTCACGCGCGTGGCCACGCGGTCGAACGCCAGGTAGATCACCGGCGTGGTGAACAGCGTCAGCACCTGGCTCACCAGCAGGCCGCCCACCATGGTCACGCCCAGCGGCCGGCGCAGTTCGCTGCCGATGCCGGAACCCAGCATCAGCGGCAGCGCCGCCAGCAGGGCCGCCATGGTGGTCATCAGGATCGGGCGGAAGCGCAGCAGGCAGGCCTGGAAGATCGCATCGCGTGGTTTCATGCCGCCCTCGCGCTCTGCCTCGAGCGCGAAGTCGATCATCATGATCGCGTTCTTCTTGACGATACCGATCAGCAGGATGATGCCGATGATCGCGATGATGCCCAGGTCCTGCCCCGCCAACAGCAGCGCCAGCAGCGCGCCGACGCCGGCCGACGGCAGCGTCGACAGGATGGTGACCGGGTGGATGGTGCTTTCATACAGCACGCCCAGCACGATATACATCGTCACCACCGCGGCCAGGATCAGCCACAGCGTGTTCGACAGCGATGCGCGGAAGGCCAGCGCGGCGCCCTGGAAGCTGGTCTGCATCGAGATCGGCAGGCCCAGCTCCTGCTCGACCTTGGTGATCTTGTCGACCGCGGCGCCCAGCGATTCGCCCGGCGCCAGGTTGAACGAGATCGTCGCCGCCGGGAACTGGCCCTGGTGGTTGATCACCAGCGGGCCGGTGCGTTCGGTGATGCGCGCGAACGCGCCCAGCGGCACCTGGCCGCCGGAAGAGGAGGGCAGGCGCAGGTCGGCCAGCGACTGTGGGTTCTTGCGGAATTCCGGCATGGTCTCCAGCACCACGCGGTACTGGCTCGACTGCGTGAAGATGGTCGACACCAGCCGCTGGCCGAAGGCGCTGTACAGCGCGCTGTCGATCACCGCGGTGGTGATGCCGAAGCGCGCCGCGGCGTCACGGTCGATATCGACATAGGCGCGCAGGCCGTTGTTCTGCTGGTCGCTGGTGACGTCGCGCAGCTCGGGTTCCTGGCGCAGGCGTTCCACCAGCTTCGGCACCCACGCGGCCAGCGTGGCGGGATCGGGGTCCTCGACGGTGAACTGGTACTGCGTGCGCGAGACCTTGTCCTCGATGGTCAGGTCCTGCACCGGCTGTGTGTACAGCGACACGCCGCCCAGTTCGTGCACGGCCTGCTGCAGGCGCTGCGTGACCACGTCGATGGGGTCGCGCTCGCTCTTGGGCTTGAGGTTGATCAGCATGCGCCCGGCGTTGAGCGTGGTGTTGGTGCCATCCACGCCGATGAACGACGACAGGCTTGCCACTGCCGGGTCCTGCATCACCACCTTGGCCACGGCCTGCTGCCGGCGCGCCATGGCGTCGAACGAGGTGGTCTGGGCGGCCTCGGTGATGCCCTGGATCACGCCGGTGTCCTGCACCGGGAAGAAGCCCTTGGGCACCAGCAGGTACAGCAGCCCGGTCAGCACCAGCGTGGCCACGGCCACGGCCAGCGTCGCTTTCTGACGATCGAGCACCCACTCCAGCGCACGGCCGTAGCGCTCGATCACGTTGTCGAAGAAGCGGCCGCTGGCGCGGTGAAAGCGCGACAGCTTCTCTTCCGGCACATGGTGCAGCAGGCGCGCGCACATCATCGGCGTGAGCGTCAGCGATACCACTGCCGAGATCAGGATCGACACCGCCAGCGTGATCGCGAATTCCCGGAACAGGCGCCCGACCACGTCGCCCATGAACAGCAGCGGGATCAGCACCGCGACCAGCGAGAAGGTCAGCGAGATGATGGTGAAGCCAATCTGCTTGGAACCCTTGAGCGCCGCCGCCATCGGCGAATCGCCCTTCTCGATGTAGCGCATGATGTTCTCGATCATCACGATCGCATCGTCGACCACGAAGCCGGTGGCAATCGTCAGTGCCATCAGCGTCAGGTTGTTGATCGAGAAGCCGGCCAGGTACATCACGCCGAAGGTGCCCACCAGCGACAGTGGCACCGCCACGCCCGGGATGATGGTGGCCGGTATATTGCGCAGGAACAGGAAGATCACCAGCACCACCAGCGCGATCGCCAGCAGCAGCTCGAACTGCACGTCCTCGACCGAGGCACGGATGGTGGTGGTGCGGTCGGTCAGCAGCTGCACGTGGACCGATGCCGGCAGCGCATTCTGCAGCTGCGGCAGCAGCGCCTTGATGCGGTCGACCACCTCGATCACGTTGGCACCGGGCTGGCGCTGGATGTTCAGCACGATCGCGGGCTTGTCGTTGGCCCAGGCGGCCAGGCGGCTGTTCTCGGGGCCGTCGACGATCTCGGCCACGTCGGTGATGCGGATCGGCGCGCCGTTCTTGTAGCCCAGGATGATCTGGCGGTATTCGTCGGCCGAGCGCAGCTGGTCGTTGGCGTCGATGGTGGAGGCGCGCGCGGGGCCGTCGAAGCTGCCCTTGGCGCCGTTCACGTTGGACGCGCCAATGGCGGTGCGCAGGTCGTCGATCGACATGCCCAGCGAAGCCAGCGCGGCCGGGTTGGCCTGGATCCGCACCGCGGGGCGCTGGCCGCCGCTGATGGTGACCAGGCCCACGCCCTGGATCTGCGAGATCTTCTGCGCCACGCGCGTGTCGACCATGTCCTGCAGCTTGGGCAGCGGCATGGTGTCCGAGGTCATGGCGATGGTCATGATCGGCGCGTCGGCCGGGTTGACCTTGCTGTAGACCGGCGGCATCGGCAGGTCTGACGGCAGCAGGTTGCTGCCGGCGTTGATGGCGGCCTGCACCTCCTGCTCGGCCACGTCCAGCGGCAGCGTCAGTTCGAACTGCAGCGTGATCACCGAAGCGCCGCCCGACGAGGACGACGACATCTGCTTCAGGCCTGGCATCTGGCCGAACTGGCGCTCCAGCGGCGCTGTCACCGACGAGGTCATCACGTCCGGGCTGGCGCCGGGGTACAGCGTGGTGACCTGGATGGTCGGGTAATCGACCTCGGGCAGCGCCGACAGCGGCAGCAGCCGGTACGCCACCAGCCCGGACAGCAGGATGGCCAGCATCAGCAGCGCCGTGGCGACCGGGCGCTCGATGAAGAGGCGTGAGGGGTTCATGCGCTGTCCTTACTGCTGCGTGCCACTGGCGGGCGGGGCGCTGGCGCCGGCCTGGCGGTGGCGGCGATGTTCGCCGGCCACGCCGGAGGCCGCGGCCCCGCTGGCGTCGGCGTGCGCGCCGCTGGCGCCGCCGCCGTCCCGGTTGCGGCGGCCGCGCCCGCGCGGCTGGCTGGCCGGCACCACCGCGGCAGCGCGCGCGGCCGGGTCGACGGCTTCCACCGTCATGCCTTCCTTGAGGCGGTCGGCGCCGTCCACCACCACGCGCTGGCCGGGCTCCAGGCCCTTGAGCACGGCATTGCGGCTGCCGTCGCCCGGGCCCAGCGTGACCACCTGCACCTTGACCTTGCTGCTGTCATCCACGGTGTAGACGAAGGTACCCTGCTGGCCGCGCTGGATCGCCGCCACGGGGATCACGGTGGCGTCCCTGAGCGTATCGACGCGCGTGCGCACGTTGACGAACTGGTTGGGGAACAGCATGCCGTCGGCGTTGGGGAAGACCGCCTTGAGCTTGACCGTGCCGGTGGTGGTGTCGATCTGGTTGTCGGTGGTCAGCAGCGTGCCTTCGCCGAGCTGGTTGCGCACCTGGCGGTCCCATGCCTGCACCGGCAGCTCTTCGCCGGCGTTGAGCTTCTTCAGCACCGACGGCAGGTTGTCCTCGGGGATGGTGTACATCACGGCGATGGGCTGGATCTGCGTGATCAGCGCGATGCCGTTGGCGTCGCTGGTGTTGACGATATTGCCCGGATCGACCTGGCGCAGGCCGATGCGGCCCGACACCGGCGCCACGATCTTCGTATAGCCCAGCTGCAGGCGCGCGTTGGCGACATTGCCCTGGTCGGTCTTGACCACGCCCTCGTACTGGCGCACCAGCGCGTCCTGGGTATCGACCTGCTGCTTGGAGATCGAGTCCTGGCCCAGCAGGGTGCGGTAGCGCTGCTGGTCGAGCCTGGCGTTCTGCAGCAGTGCCTGGTCGCGCGCGAGCTGGCCCACGGCCTGGTCCAGCGCGGCCTGGAACGGGCGCGGGTCGATCTCGGCCAGCACGTCGCCGGCCTTGACCATCTGGCCTTCCTTGAACAGCACCTTGAGCAGCGGGCCGGACACCTGCGCGCGCACGGTGACGTTGGAAACCGGGGTCACGTTGCCCAGGCCGTTGAGCACCACATCCATATCGCGCTTGGCCACGGTGGCGACCACCACGGGCGAGCGCGGCATGCCGGGGCCGCCGGCGCCACCCCGCGCGCCCGGGCCGCTGGCGCCCCGCTGCGCGCCTGCCGCCCCGGTCGCCTCCTGCGGCGCCTGGCCGCGATGGGCGTACCAGTACCAGGCGCCCCCCGCGAGCAGCAGCACCAGCACGCCGGCGGTCAGCCGGCGCCGGCCGGTGCGCCGCGGCGGAGCGCCCTCGGGCGGAGGCGAAGACGGGGTCGGGGAGGGGGTAGGCTGGCCTTGTTCGGGGTTGGACATGTCCGCAAATCCTGGGGGCGGCGCGCGCGGCGCGCCGGCGATGTTCGGTCTGGCAAGTGACGATGCAGCAGTATGCCGCAACGCCACGGGCGCCGGCCCGCCGCGTGGCGGGGCACGCCGCGGGTGGCCGGCAGGCCGGCAAGTGCCGTGTGGCGCGCAATGCGGCGGCGCCGGTGGCACGTCATGCCGCAAGGATAATGTGCGGGCCCGGACGCCCGTATTTCAGCGCCCGGCGCTTTTATTACAGCGGATTACCAGCACCCCGGGTGTAACCTCCGGAAACAAAACCGCCCGGCCAAACCGGCATGTGTGGCGCCGGGGCTGACTATCATGTGCCTATGCGAACGAACCAGCCTACCCAGATCCTCGTCGTCGACGACGATCCCGAACTTCGCGACCTGCTGCGCGAGTACCTGACCCAGCAGGGCTTTGCCGTCTCGGTGATGCACGACGGCGACGGCCTGCAGGCGCGCCTGGAGCGCGAGCGCCCGGCGCTGATCGTGCTGGACCTGATGATGCCCAAGGTCGACGGCCTGACCGCGCTGCGCAACCTGCGCGCCAAGAACGACGACATCCCCGTAATCCTGCTCACGGCCCGCAGCGACGAGATCGACCGCATCGTCGGGCTCGAGATCGGCGCCGATGACTACCTTGGCAAGCCGTTCTCGCCGCGCGAGCTGCTGGCGCGCATCAACGCCGTGCTGCGCCGCAAGCTGGCACGCCCCGCGGCCGCGCCCGAGGACCGCGAATCGGTCGCCTTCGGCCCGTTCCGCGTCAATTTCCGCCAGCGCACGCTGAGCCGCGCCGGCCAGACGCTGTCGATCAGCGATACCGAGTTCGCGCTGCTCAAGCTGCTGCTGATGCATCCGCTGGAAGTGCTGTCGCGCGAGCGCATCGTCGAGCTGATGTACGGCAGCGCCAGCGGCATCAGCGACCGCGGCATCGACGTGCAGATCTGGCGCCTGCGCCGGCTGCTCGATGAAGACGCGCAGCGCCCGCGCTATATCCAGACCGTGCGCGGGCGCGGCTATACCTTCGTGCCCGACGAAGCGGAAGAGATGTCCGCGGGACTCCCCGAATAATGGCCGCGGCGCCCGCCCCCTGGCGCCGCATGCCACCAGACCCTGCTTTCCGATGAAGTTGCGACGTATCGACACCCTGTTCGGCCGCATTGCGCTGCTGATTGCCGCCGTGCTTGTGATCAGCCATTTCTCATGGCTGGCCATCCTGCGCATGGACCGCCGCCAGCAGCAGGTGGACTATTCAGTCGAGCAGATGCTGTTCCAGCTCGACAGCATCGAGCGCGCGCTCGACGCGCGTCCGCCGGCGAAGCTGCCCAGCCTGGTTGAGACAGCCAACACGGCCGACGCCGAAGAGCATGCCGTCGTGCCCAAGGGCGGGCGCTCGCGCCGGCTGGTCGAGCAGTTCATCGGCAGGCTGCCGCAGGGCACCGAGATCCGGCTGGAGGACGAGACCACGCCGCGCATCTGGATCAAGCTGCCCAGCCGCGCCCGCTGGATCGCCATGCCGATCCTGTGGGTCCACAATCCGCCGCCTGATAACCGTCTGGTGCCTGGCGTGATGCTGGTGGTGGGCGTGGCCATCGTCTTTGCCGTGCTGATCGCCTGGCAGATCCAGCGGCCGGTGCGCGACATGGCCAATGCGGCGGAGCTGCTGTCGCGCCAGCACGCCGTGCCGCCGCTGCGCGAACGCGGCCCGCATGAGCTGCGCCAGCTGATCGAGCGTTTCAACCGCATGGTGGCCGACCTGGCGCGCATCGACCAGGAGCGCAATACCATGCTTGCCGGCATCGCGCATGACCTGAAGACACCGCTGGCGCGGCTGCGCCTGCGCGCCGAGATGCTGGCCGATCCCAAGGCCGCCGCGGGGGTGACGCGCGACGTGGAGTCCATGTCGGCCATCGTCGAGCAGTTCCTGAGCTTCGCGCAGACCAGCGAGTCGACCGCGCGGCCGGTGCCGGTGGACCGGCGCGTCAATGAGCTGGCCGCGTCGCTGGCCGAGCAGGAGCGCCAGGTGGTGCTGTCGCTGGGCGCGGGCGAGGGCTTCCGCATGATCGCCACGCAGCTGGACCGCATCGTCGGCAACCTGGTCGACAACGCCTACGCCTATGGCAAGCCGCCGGTGTGCATCGCGACCGCGCGCACGCCGGAGGGTTACCTGCTGGTGGTGGAGGACCAGGGCGTCGGCATCCCCGAGGATGACAAGGAGCGCGCCACGTTGCCCTTTGTACGGCTGGACCCGGCTCGGGGCGGCAATGCGCATTCCGGGCTGGGGCTGGCGATCGTGGACCGGCTGGTGCGGCAGGCGGGCGGTAAGCTGAACCTGGTGAATGCCGATGGTGGCGGGTTCCGGGTGGAGATGCTGTTCGGGGCAGCTGAGGCTTGATTACCGCTGGTTTGCTCCCCTCTTCCGCTTGCGGGAGAGGGAGCAAACCGCCGGCATGCTGATGCTGTCATCCGTTGCGCTTGCCAGCGGCCTGCACGTCCTTCAAACCTTCTTCTTCTCCCCGATCCGGCTTTCCTTGCCGGCCAGCAGCTTGGCAATATTCTGCCGGTGCCGCGCAATCAGCAGCACGCTGATCACGAAGATTGCCCCCGTCATCACATCCACGCCGTTCATCAGCACATGGAAGAACGGTGCGAAGATCGCCGCCACCAGCGCCGCCAGCGACGAGTAGCGGAAGAAGAAGGCGATGATCAGCCACGTGGCCAGCGTGCCCAGGCCCAGGATCGGGTCGATGGCGAGCAGGATGCCCGCCGCGGTGGCCACGCCCTTGCCGCCGGCGAAGCGGTGGTACACCGGGAACAGGTGCCCCAGGAAAACCGCCAGCGCCACCATGGCCAGGCCGGTTTCGTTCAGCCCGTAGGCCGGCCCGAAGCGCGCCGCCAGCCATACCGCCAGCCAGCCCTTCAGGGCATCGCCGATCAGCGTCAGGATGGCGGCCTTCTTGTTGCCGGTGCGCAGCACGTTGGTGGCGCCGGGATTGCCGGAGCCATAGGAGTGCGGGTCCGGCAGCCCCATCAGCTTGCTGACGACCACAGCGAAGGAAATGGAGCCGATCAGGTAGGCGGCGAGGGCGAAAAGCAGATTGGCCATGTGTAGTGGGGTGTTTTCAGGCTGGCGCGATTGTAGCGCGGCAGGGGCCTCGCTACGTCCGTGACTTCCCGGATTGGCATCGAGGCTCCCCTCGGTTTGCGCGGGGGCTCTCAGTCAGGCAGTGCGCATTGCACCGGCTGGGCGTTCACCAGCATGGGCAGCAGCTTCGGGTCCAGGCTGACCAGGAAGCCGCGGCGCCCGCCGTTGATATAGATGCGCGCCAGCTCCAGCACGGTCGATTCGACGTAGACCGGCATGCGCTTGCGCGTGCCGAAGGGCGAGGTGCCGCCCACCATGTAGCCGCTGTGGCGTTGCGCCACCTCGGGCTTGCATGGCTGCACGCTCTTGCGGCCGGCCTGGCGCGCCAGGTTCTTGGTCGAGACCGAGCAGTCGCCGTGCATCAGCACCACCAGCGGCTGCGCGCGCTCGTCTTCCATGATCAGGGTCTTGATCACCTCGTGCTCGGGAACGCCCAGCTGGCGCGCCGATTCGCCGGTGCCGCCGTGCTCGACATAGTCATACGGATGCTCGCCGAAGGCGACGCCATGCTTGCGCAGGTACTGCGTGGCGGGGGTTTCTGATACGTGCCTGGTCTTGCTCATGACAGTGGTCGCCGCCCGCTTGCTCAGCCGCGCGGATGGTGCTGCTGGTGCAGCTCGCGCAGGCGTTCGCGGGCGACGTGCGTATAGATCTGGGTGGTGGAAATATCGGCGTGGCCCAGCAGCAGCTGCACCACGCGCAGGTCGGCGCCGTGGTTGAGCAGGTGCGTGGCAAAGGCGTGCCGCAGCGTGTGCGGCGACAGCGGCGCGTGCACGCCGGCATCGCGCGCATGGCGCTTGATCAGGTGCCAGAACGCCTGCCGCGTCATGCCTTCGCCGCGCTGCGTGACAAAGAGCGCGTCGCAGGCGCGCCCGGCCAGCAGCGCGGGGCGCGCACTGGCCAGGTAGCGGCGCAGCCAGTCGCCGGCCTGCTGGCCGAACGGCACCAGCCGCTCCTTGTCGCCCTTGCCGCCGACCACGCGCGCCACGCCTTCGTTCAGGCCGATCTCGATGGTCTTCATCTGCGTGAGCTCCGACACGCGCAGCCCGCTGGCGTACATCAATTCCAGCATGGTGCGGTCGCGCAGCCCCAGCGGCGTGTCGGTGTCGGGCGCTTCGAGCAGCGCGTCGACCTGGGACTCGGTCAGGGTCTTGGGGTAGCGCGGCGGCTGCTTGGCGGGGCGCAGCAGCAGGCAGGGGTCGGCTTCGACCAGGTGTTCGCGCAGCGCCCACTGGTAGAAGCGGCGGAACACCGCCAGGCGACGGTTGGCCGACGAGGCGCGGCTCTGCGTGTGGCGTGCGTTGAAGTAGGCCGACAGCGCGCCGTCGTCCGCGCCCGGCAACTCGCCGCGGTGCTCATGCTGCAACCAGCGCGCCAGCAGCGTCAGGTCGCGCCGGTAGGCATCGATGGTATTGCGCGAGAGGCCGTCTTCCAGCCACAGCGCGTCGCAGAAGCGGCTGACCAGTGCCACGTCGGCGTCGCTGGGCGCGGCGGCGATGTCAGGTGCCTGGGCGGCGCCGCTCATATCAGCATGGCGCCCTCATGGCGCAGCAGCCAGCGTTTGACGTCGAGGTAGAAGCCGTCTTCGGCATGGTGCGAGAAGCCGCCGATGCCGCGTGCCGAGACCACGCGATGGCAGGGGATCACGATCGGGAACGGGTTCTGCCCGCAGGCCTGGCCCACCGCGCGCGGCATCGCGCCGATGGCCTCGGCGATGGTGCCATAAGTGGTCACCGCGCCGCGCGGCACTGCGCTGATGGCCTGCCACACGCGCTGCTGGAAGTCGCTGCCGGCCGGGGCCAGCGGCAGGTCGAAGACGGTGTCGGGGTTGGCATAGTAGGCCTCCAGCTGCGCCGCGAGTTGCTGCGTCAGTGCGTCCGCCGGGGCGCGTGCCTCGACGTGCTCGGGAAGGTACACGATGGCCCGGATGCGCGCGCCGTCCGTGCGCACCCCGATCTTGCCGAAGGGGGCGGGGAGGATGGCGTCATAGGTGGCGGGCATGGCGGTCAGGCTGGGGCGAATGCTGGATTTTAGTGCTTTTTGGCGCGGGCAAGAAAAAAGGGCCGCCTCGCGGCGGCCCTTTGCGGGTGGCGTCACACCGGCCGGATCATTGCTCCAGCTTGATGTTCTGCACCTTCACAAGATTCTTCATCTTGTCGAATTCCTTCTTGATCTCGGCCGCATGCTGCGCCGGCGTGTTGCCCGACGGCTCGGCGCCGGCGGTGCGCAGGCGCTGCTGGAAGTCCTTGTCCTGCAGGGCCTTGACGGCGGCCTCGTTGAGCTTCTTGATGACGTCGTCAGGCGTGCCGGCCGGCGCCACCAGGCCGTACCAGGCCGGGTCGTTCGGCTCCTTCAGGCCCATTTCGCCGAAGGTCGGCACGTTGGGCATGGATTCCAGGCGCTTGTTCCAGGCCACCACGATCGGGCGCAGCTTGCCGGCCTTGATGTAGGGGATCGAAGAGGGCAGGTTGTCCACCATGATCGGCACCTGGCCGGCCAGCACGTCGTTCAGCGCCGGGCCCGCGCCGCGGTACGGGATATGGACCATGAAGGTCTTGGTCGAGACCTTGAACTGCTCGCCCAGCATGTGGCCGAAGCCGCAGGTGCCCGACGAGGCGTACGAATACTTGCCCGGGTTGGCCTTCAGCACGGCCAGGAACTCCTTGTAGTCCTTGGCCGGGAAGTTCGGGTTCACGGCGATCACGTTGGCGACGTTGGCCAGGTTGGTGATGGGCTTGAAGTCCTTGATCGGGTCGTACGACAGCTTGGGGTTGCAGGCCGGGTTCACGGCCATGGTCGAGACCGTGGAGATGCCGATGGTGTAGCCGTCCGGCGCGGCCTTGGCGATCGCGTCGGCACCGATCGAACCGCCCCCGCCGGCGCGGTTCTCCACCACCACGGGCTGGCCCAGGATGCGGCTCATCTGGTCCGCGGCGCCGCGGCCGACGATGTCGGTGGTGCCGCCGGGTGCGAACGGAATGATCAGTCGGATCGGCTTGGTGGGGTAGCTCTGGGCCTGCGCCGCGGTGGCGGCGGCGGCCAGGGCCAGGGTCAGTGCGAGTTTGCCAGCTTGCATGAGATCATGTCTCCCGTCAGGAAATCCGGGCAGGGTGCCGCCCGGAAGAAAAAAAACCGTCGCAGTGCCACAGGTGGGGCCGTGCGTCGGCAGCGTAATTGTGTCAGCCGCCCAGCAGCCCGCGCTTGACCTCGGCGTCGACCGGGCGCTCGCCCAGGAAGACCCGCAACACGGCCTGGTAGAAGTCTTCGCCGGGGATCGGCCGGCCGCGAGGCGTGCCGTTGATGGCGATGACGGTCCCCGTCTGCGGGGAAAAATCCAGGTTGATCACGTCGCCCTTGTGCGCGGTGCCGATCTCGCCCAGGGTGCGCTCGAACTGTACCAGCCGCGCGGCCAGTTCCTGCATCTGCTGTTCGCTGTGGTTGTTGCGGATGCCCTGGCGGATGGCGCGCACGACGTCCGGCGGTTCGGTCTCGCGCAGCATGCGCAACTGTAGCCGCTTGGCGCCGGGCGTGCCCAGCACCAGGGCCGCGTTGCGGGCCTTCTCCTGCAGGTACAGGGCGGCCACGTAGCCCTTGGCCAGGAAGCCCGCGCGCAGGGCGGTGCCGTTGAGCTGCAGCTCCTTGCCGCCCACGCGCGCCGCATCGTCAAAACGTATCCCCTCAATCTCCACCGAGCGCGCCGGCACCGGTACGGCGCCCGCGGCCGTGGCGGCGCACAGCGCCACCAGCACGGCGGCCAGGCGCAGGCAGCGGCCCGGGTGCAGACCAGGGCGGAAGGGGGCTCGGAGGTGGGTGTCCGGGCGCGGCGGCGCGGACCGGGTGCGGGACAACATGGCGGCAGGCGTACAACTTGGCATGCCATGCTGGCCTAAATCTGGAAAAATACCTATCCGTATCTGCCCTAGTCCGCACATTACGGTTTTTTGCCGTTATCTACCGCGCCGCCGCATTCCCGAGCGACGGCCCGCAGGGCAGCTGCCGCGTCATGCCACCGCCACTACAACAACGATAAATGTCTTCTGCTCTCCTGCTGGTCCCGGATTTCAGCCTGATCCTCATCGGCTGGCTGCTGGTGCGCTATACCCCGTTCGACCGTGCCTTCTGGGGTGGGGTGGAGCGCCTGGTCTACTTCGTGCTGTTCCCGGCGCTGCTGCTGCAGTCGACCAATACCGCGGTGCTGGATTTCTCGTCGACCTCGGCCATGCTGGGGCTGGCGCTGCTGGTGATGGCCACCGGCATGGCCGGCGGCTACGCCGTCAAATGGGTGTTGCGACCGGACGCGCTGAGCTTTGCCTCGGGCCTGCAGACCGCGTTCCGCTTCAATTCCTATATCGGGCTGGCGCTGGCCTCGCGCCTGGGCGGCTCCGAGGGGCTGGCGCTGATGGCGGTGATCGTCGGCTGCACGGTGCCGCTGTGCAATGTGGCGGCGGTGTGGGCGCTGGCGCGGCACGGCCAGACCGCACTGTGGAAAGAGCTGGCGCGCAACCCGCTGATCCTGGCCACTGCCGGCGGCCTGCTCACCAACCTGATGGGGCTGCATGCGCCCGAGGTGCTGGGCATGACGCTGAACCGGCTGGGCTCGGCCTCGACCGCGCTGGGGCTGATGACGGTGGGTGCCGGGCTGCAGATGAGTGGCGCCACCGGTACCGCCGGCCCGGTGGCCTGGTGGACCGGGGTCAAGCTGCTGGCGATGCCGTGCGTGGCCTGGCTGGTGGGGCGGCACCTGCCGCTGACCGCGCTGCAGTACCAGATCGTGGTGCTGTACGCCTCGCTGCCCACGGCCTCCAGCGCCTATATCCTGGCGGTGCGCATGGGCGGCAACGGGCCGATGGTGGCGGCGACGATTTCGCTGATGACGGTGGCGGCGATCGTGACCACGCCGCTGTGGCTGGCGCTGGTCAGTTAGTCCGGCGGCGGGCCGCCTTGCGCCAGGGCCCAGTCGATATGCTCGCGCACCAGCGGCGTGGCGCTCTCGCGCCGCTCCAGCAGCGCTGCCCGGATGCGCGCGGCCAGGGCCGCGTCTTCGGCGCGTGTGCCTGACAGCGCCGCGCGCAGGCTGTTGCCCAGCCCCACCGCCAGGTTGCGCAGCCAGCGCTCATGGCCGATGCGGCGGATCGGGCTGCCTTCGAGCCGCTGGTTGAATTCCGCTTCGGTCCACTGGAACAGCGCCACCATGTCGGGTGCGTCGAGCCCGTTGCGCACGTCGAAGTCCGGCACCATGGCCACATGCGCGAACTTGTTCCACGGGCAGGCCAGCTGGCAGTCGTCGCAGCCGTAGACGCGGTTGCCCATGGGCGCGCGGAACTCCACCGGAATCGGGCCCTTGTGCTCGATGGTCAGGTAGGAGATGCAGCGGCGCGCGTCCAGCCGGTACGGCGCCACGATGGCGCGCGTGGGGCAGATGTCCAGGCAGCGGTGGCAGTTGCCGCAGTGGCCGGACTCGGGGGCGTCGGCCGGCAGCGGGATGTCGACCAGGATCTCGCCCAGGAAGAACATCGAGCCGCCGTCGCGGTCCAGCAGCAGCGTATGCTTGCCGCGCCAGCCGAGCCCGCCCTGGCTGGCCAGCGCCACTTCCATGACGGGTGCGGAATCGGTAAAGACGCGGTAGCCGAATTTTCCGATTTCGGCCTCGATCCGGCTGGCCAGCTGCTGCAAACGGCTGCGCAGCACCTTGTGATAATCGCGGCCGCGCGCATACAGCGACACCACCGCCGTGGCCGGATCGTCCAGCCGCGCCAGCTCGTGCCGGCGCCAGTCGGTGGCGCCGGCCTGCGCGCCGGCAGCCGGAATGTACGGCATCCGCGCCACGATCGCGCGCACGGTGCCGGGCACCAGTTCGGCCGGCCGGGCGCGCCGCAGGCCGTGGTTCGCCATATAATCCATGTCGCCGTGGTAGCCCTGTGCCAGCCACGCCATCAGCCCCGGCTCGGCATGACTGAGGTCGACATCGGCGATGCGCACCGAGGCAAAGCCCAGTTCCGCGCCCCATGCGCGGATCGACGCGGCCAGTGCCGCAAGTTCCCCGGGGCCCGCGGCCAGGTGGGCGGCGGTGCCGGGAACGGGGGTAGGTGGCGCATCTGCCTGCCCTGGGGCGACTCGGTCGATCATCCCTGAATTGTACGCAATGCCCTTGCTCGAAGAACGCACCCTGACGCTGCCCGACGAAGCCGCCACCGCGCGCCTGGGCGCCGCGCTGGCCGCCGCCGTGCAGGCCATGCCGCCGCGCACGGTGCATGTGCAGCTGTCCGGCGACCTGGGCGCCGGCAAGACCACGCTGACGCGCGCGATCCTGCGCGCGCTCGGCCATGCGGGCAAGGTCCGCAGCCCTACCTACACGCTGTGCGAGCCTTACGAAGTGGCCCGCGCCGACGGCTCGCCGCTGACGGTCTACCACTTCGACCTGTACCGCTTTGCCGATCCCGAAGAGTGGATCGACGCGGGTTTTCGCGACTGCTTCGCCGAACCGGCCTTCAACCTGGTCGAGTGGCCGGAAAAGGCCGGCCGCCTGCTCGGGGAACCGGATCTCCATATGTTGCTCCAATCGGACATGGCCGGGGCGGATGACGCCGGCGAGCGGCGGATCGCGACGATGCGCGCCTATACTCACACTGGACTTACCCTGCTGAACGCATGCTGATCAAGCGACTTGCCACCGACCGCCCCGATGGACCCGACGGCCTGCTGCAGGCGCGCCGCAAATGGATGGCGCAGGCACTGAAGCTGGGCGCGGGCACGGCCGTGCTGACCCTGGCCGGCCCGCAGATCGCGTTTGGCGCCGGCATCGTCGCGGTGCGCGTGTGGCCGGCCGAGGACTACACCCGCGTCACCATCGAATCCGATTCCCCGCTGGCCGCCGTGCACCAGATGATCCGCGACCCCGACCGGCTGGTGGTGGACATCGACGGCCTGGACCTGTCGCCCACGCTGCGCGAGCTGGTGGCCAAGATCACTCCGAACGACCCCTATATCCAGACCGTGCGCGTCGGCCAGAACCGCCCGCGCGTGGTCCGCATGGTGTTCGACCTGAAGGAAAACGTGGCGCCGCAGGTGTTCACGCTGGCGCCGATCGGCAGCTACCGCAACCGCCTGGTGTTCGACCTGTACCCGGTCAATCCGCCCGATCCGCTGTGGAAGCTGGTGCGCGACACCGAGGAAAAGCAGCGCCGCTTCGCCACCTCGGACCCGGCGCCGGGCAACGACGGCATCGCCGGCGCGCCGGCCGGTGCCGAGGAAGACGCGATCGGCGCGCTGGTGCGCCGCTTCGACGAGAAGGGCGAGGTGCCGCCCACCACCGCGCCGCTGCCGCCGCCGGTGGCCTCGGCCCGGCCCAGGCCGTCCGCACCGCCGGTGCCGAGCCCCAATGCCCCGGTGGTGCCGCCGGTCGCACGCGACAACCCTACCGCCGAACGGCCCTTCAAGATGCGCCGCCTGCTGACCGTGGCGATCGACCCCGGCCACGGCGGCGAAGACCCGGGCGCGATCGGCGCCGCCGGCTCGCGCGAGAAGGACGTGGTGCTGCAGATCGCGCACCGCCTGCGCGCCAAGATCGATGCCCAGCCCAATATGCGCGCGATGATGACGCGCGACGCCGACTTTTTCGTGCCGCTGAACGTGCGCGTGCAGAAGGCGCGCCGGGTGCAGGCCGACCTGTTTGTATCGATCCACGCCGATGCCTTCTTGTCGCCCGAGGCGCGCGGCGCGTCGGTGTTCGCGCTGTCCGAACGCGGCGCCTCCAGTACCGCGGCGCGCTGGCTGGCCAACAAGGAAAACGCCTCCGACCTGATCGGCGGCGCCAATATGGGCAACAAGGATGCGCAGGTGGCGCGCGTGCTGCTGGACCTGTCCACCACCGCGCAGATCAATGACAGCCTGCAGGTCGGCAAGGCCGTGCTGGGCGAGATCGGCGGCATCAACAAGCTGCACAAGGGCAGCGTCGAGCAGGCCGGGTTTGCGGTGCTGAAGGCGCCGGATATCCCGTCGATCCTGATCGAGACGGCCTTCATCAGCAATCCGGAAGAAGAGCGCAAGCTCAACGATAACGCGCACCAGGAGCAGCTGGCCAATGCGATCCTGAAGGGGATCCGGTCTTACTTCGCGCGCAATCCGCCGCTGTCGAAGAATCCGTCAGTGTGAATCTGGCGGGCACAAAAAAACCGGGGCATGCCCCGGTTTTTTTTCATGGCTGCGTGCCTCAGGCCCGCGCCGCGGCCTGGTCCTCCAGCAAGGCATCGCGGTTGGCATAGCGCGACGCGATCACCGAGCATACGATCAGCTGCAGCTGGTGATAGACCATCAGCGGCAGCACCAGCAGGCCCAGCGCGGGATGGCCGGCGAACAGGATCTTGGCCATCGGGATGCCGTTGGCCAGGCTCTTCTTGGAGCCGCAGAACACCGCCGTGATCTCGTCCTCGACAGAGAAGCCAAGGCGGCGCGCAGTCAGCGTGGTAAAGCCCAGCACCACGAACAGCAGCACCGCGGCGATCAGCATCACTGCGCCGATGGTCTGCCACTGGTACTGGTGCCACAGGCCCTGGGCGGTGGCGTCGCAGAATGAGGAATAGACGATCAGCACGATCACGCCACGGTCGATCTTGTTGGTGATGTGCTTCTTCTTCGCCAGCCAGCTGCCGATCAGCGGACGCAGCAGCTGCCCCAGCGCGAACGGCAGCAGCAGTTGCAGCGCCACCCCGGTGAGCGCCTTGCCCAGCGGCATCGAGGCGCCGCTGGCGCTGATCACCAGCCCCATCAGCAGCGGCGTGACCAGCATGCCGATCAGGCCCGAGATGGTGGCGTTGAAGATCGCTCCGGACACATTGCCGCGCGCCATCGAGGTCATGGCCACCGACGACGATACCGTCGACGGCAGCGCGCACAGGAAGAACACGCCCAGCAGCAGGTCCGGCGGCAGCGTATTGCGCAGCGACAGCATCAGCAGCACGCCTACCACCGGGAACACCACGTAGGTAAAGGTCTGCACGAAGACATGGAGGCGCCAGTGCTTGGCACCCGACACCAGCTTGTCGCGCGAGAGCGCCGCGCCGTGCAGGAAGAACACCAGCGCCACGCCCAGGCCGGTCACCACGCCCAGGTGCAGCGGGCCGTCGCCGGCGCCGATTTCAGGGGCGGCCAGCGCAATGGCGATAGCCGTCAACATGACGAGGACGAAGCCGTCGATCAGGTCATAAAGTTTCTTGAGCTTGCGGACAATACGAGACATGACTGCGGGTGGATCGTGCGATGTTAGGGTTTTGCCTAGTATTGGACGCCAGCCAAGTCTAGAATGCAAATTCATTTATAGAATCTATTTATCCGGGCGTTGCATGAATTACACACTGCGCCAGTTGCGCGTCTTCCTGGCCGTGGCCAATACCGGCGGCTTCAGCCGGGCCGCCGATGTGGTCGGCCTGACCCAGCCTGCGGTCAGCCGCGGCGTGGCTGAGCTGGAAGAGGCACTTGGCGTGCGCCTGCTGGACCGCACCACGCGCGAGGTGGTGCTGACCGAGGCCGGCCACGCGCTGGCGCCCGCGCTTGAGCGGCTGCTCGGGCAGCTCGACGACACACTGGAAGAGACGCGCCAGCTTGGCGAACGCTATCGTGGTCGCGTAGTGATAGCTGGTGCGCCGACGATCTCGGCCCGGCTGATGCCGATGTACGTGGCCGCCTGCGCCGCCCAATACCCCGAGATCCGCCTGACCGTGCGTGACAACGTGCAGGCCGACGGCCTGGAGCAGGTGCGTGCCGGCGCGGTGGACTTTGGCGTGCTGATCGATCCGCTGGTGCGCGACGGGCTGGTGGTGGAGCCGGTGGCGACCGACCCGTTCTGCTTTGTCTGCCGGCGCGACCATCCGCTAGCGCAGTCGGCCTCGGTGCCGTGGTCGGCGCTGCATGGGATGCAGCTGGTGCTGCTGGACTTTGCCTCCGGCAGCCGTCCGCTGATCGACCGCGTGTTCGGCCGGCATGGCGTGGTGCCGCTGGTGGTGCAGGAGCTGGGCCACTCGGCGAGCGTGTTCGGCATGGTCGAGGCCGGCATCGGCGCATCGGTGCTGCCGTCGTTCTCGCTGCCGCTGCCGGCGGCGTCGCCGCTGGTGTGGCGCCCGCTGGTGCCGTGCGAGGAGCGCAGCATCGTCATGGTCCGGCGCGAGGACCGTTCACTGTCGCCGGCCGCGGCGGCGGTGTGGGACCTGGTGCGCCGCCTGACCGTGCGCGCCGAGGCGCCCGCAATGAGCGCCGCGGCCTGACCCGGTCTCACTCTGTCAACGCGCGGTGACCATCACCGCTTCCAGTTCAAAGCTGCCGTCGGCCTGCACGCGATAGTGCTCACGCACTTCCGTCGGCGCCATCTGCCACAGGTGGCGGATGGCCTCCACGGCCACCGGCGCGGTGCGCATGCGCCTGACCCAGCTGTCGAACTCGATGCCGATGCGCCAGATGTCCGATACGGCGATGCCATCGGCGCCAAAGCCCGCCGCCTCGAACATCGACCGCCACCCCGCCGGCGTGTAATCGCGCACGTGCGAGGGATCGCGCAGCAGTTCCACCGATTGCAGCCAGGTATCGCGCAGCGGATCCGGCGCACCGGCAATATCGATCAGCACCACTTTGCCGCCGGGCTTGAGCACGCGTCGGATCTCGGCCAGTGCCGCCGGGACGTCGCGCCAGTGGTGCGCGCTCATGCGCGAGACCACCGCGCAGAAGCTGGCATCGTCAAACGGCAGCTGTCCGGCAGCGCCCTGGCGCGTGCGGATATTGGCCAGCCCGCGCTCGCGCGCCGCGGCCTCGACCACGGCCAGCATGTCCGCCGACAGATCGTAAGCCGTCACTTCGCCCGCAATCGCTGCCGCGGCGAAGCTGGCATGGCCCGCGCCGCAGCCCAGGTCCAGCACGCGGCTGCGCGGGCGGTTGGCTGCGGGGATCAGCGCGGCCAGTTCGTCTTTCAGTTGCTGCAGGTCCGCGCCGCTGGCGTGGACGGCGCTGGTGAGGTAGGCGCTGGCGGTGGCGCCGAACTGGGCGGCGACGAGTTCCTGCTGTTGCATGGTGCTGGGCTCCTTGGGCCACGCCCAGGTCGGCGGGTGGCCTTCTTTGTTGGGGGAGGGGACTTGCCCGCGAGACGGGTTCGGCATACTGTAGGCGGGCAGTTTTCCCGGTACAAGTTACCGATTTATCCTGGTATAAGCGACACCAGCCTGTCATGCCCTTGTCTGCCGATCCCGCTGTTGTCCCGTCTGCATCGCCATCGTCGCGCGAATCCGTGCTGGGCGCTTTCCTGCGTGCGCACCGTGAACGGCTCGCGCCGGCCGATGTCGGGCTCGCACCGGGCCGGCGCCGCCGCACCCCCGGCCTGCGCCGCGAGGAAGTCGCGCAACTGGCGGGCTTGAGCGCGACCTGGGTGACGTGGCTGGAGCAGGGGCGGCCGGTATCGCTGTCGGCACGCGCGCTGGCCAGCCTGGCTGCCGCGCTGCGGCTGTCACGCGCCGAGCGCGCCTACCTGTTCGAACTGGCGGGCCGCCGCGACCCGCAGCAGGCCGCGGACGAAACCGTGCCGCCGGTGGTGCTGGCCAGCGTGCATGCCATCGGCGGGCCGGCCTACCTGCTCGACCGGCAATGGAACGCGCTGGCCTGGAACGACGCCGCCGCGGACCTTTTTATCGGCTGGCTCGATGCCGCCAGCGCCGAGCGCAACCTGCTGCGCGCGATGTTCCTGTCGCCGGGGCTGATGGCGCTGGTGGAAGACTGGCCACACCGCGCGGCACGGCTGGTGGCGGAATTCCGCGCGCACAGCATCCGCCATGCGGACGAGGCGCCGACGCGAGCCTTGATCGAGGGGCTGATGGCAGAGAGCGCGGCCTTCCGCGATGCCTGGCTGTCGCAGGACGTGGAAGACCGCGAGGGCGGCCGCCGCGGCTTTCACCATCCGCAGCTGGGCGCGCTGCAGTTCGAGCAGCTGACGCTGGTGCCGGCGGCGGCGCCGGGCTTGATGCTGGTGATGCTGCTGCCCGGCTGAGCGGGCAGCGCCGGGGCTTTACTTGGGCTGCATCCGGATCGCGCCGTCCAGGCGGATCACTTCGCCATTGAGCATGGTGTTCTCGATGATCGAGCGGGCCAGCTTGGCGTACTCCGCCGGGCGGCCAAGGCGCGGCGGGAACGGCACCATCCTGCCGAGCGCGTCCTGCACTTCCTGCGGCATGCCCAGCAGCATCGGCGTTTCGAAGATACCCGGGGCGATGGTCATGCAGCGCACGCCGTCGCGCGACAGGTCGCGCGCAATCGCCAGCGTCATCGCCACCACGCCGCCCTTGGACGCGGCATAGGCGGCCTGCCCGATCTGGCCGTCAAAGGCCGCCACCGACGCCGTATTGATGATCACGCCGCGCTCGCCTTCGCTGTCGGGGGTGTTTTGCACCATGGCCGCGGCGGCCAGGCGGATCATGTTGAAGGTGCCGACCAGGTTGATGCGGATGGTCTTGTCGAAGGCTTCCAGCGGATGCGGGCCGTTCTTGCCGACGGTCTTGTTGGCGGTGGCGATGCCGGCGCAGTTGACGATGCCCGAGAGCCGGCCCAGTGCCTGGGCGGCGGCCACCACCGCCTGGCCGTCGGCCTCGGAGGTGACGTCGCAGCGGACGAACTGGCCGCCCAGTTCAGTTGCCAGCGCCTGGCCGTCGGCCTCGTTCAGGTCGGCGATCACGACCCTGGCGCCGGCTTCGGCCAGCATGCGGGCGGTGCCTGCACCCAGGCCCGAGGCGCCGCCGGTGACGATGAATACGTTGCCTTGGATTTGCATTTGGGGTTGTCTCCTTGGATTGGGTATTTGTTGCCGTTTACGTAAACGTCAATTCGTTGGCGGTATTTTACGGGGTGGTGGGGGATGTGCAAGGG
>NZ_JBYSZI010000012.1:0-118058 GCF_058787075.1 Cupriavidus sp. FW305-46 | reverse complement strand
CGAGTATCCGTTGCAGGATGGCTTTGGCTGGACCAATGCGGTTGCGGGGGCGTTGATGGCTCTCTATGGGGAAGTGCCGGCAACGTGCCGGGGGGATGATGTGGTGACCTGAGGTGGGCACACTGCGGTCGGATCGCGTTGGGGGATTTGGCATTGCTGCTCAATGCGGTCGGTTTTCGCTCTTGACTAGCGTGGGCTGTTTCGCCGGCGTAGCCGGCGAGTCACTTCTTGTCCGAGCGACAAGAAGTAACCAAGAAACGCGTCGCCTATGCGGCTGGCAATCAATTCCACGGCGTTGGTGGTTCGCACGGTGGTGCTTGCCGTTCGGCGTGGTTGGCCGTTCGACCCTGCTACGCCATGTGAGTCAGGGATAGTGCCTGCGTTAACCCGCTATTGAACGATCCCCATGCAGGGCGTAGGCCGCCTGCTGCCAGCCGCATCGCGGCGACGCCTACGGCTGCTGCGCAGGCTCAAATGCGTTGACGGTCATTGAGGGCTTGCGCGGAGCGCAGCCGAAGGCGTTGATGCAGCCACCATTCAAAACTTCACCGCCACACTCATCCAGTACCGCCGGCCATCCTCTACATGCCCATAGTCGGTGTAGTTCACCTGCTTGTCGAAGAGGTTGTAGATCCCGGCAAACACCGACACGTTCTTGGTAACCGCATAGGTCGCCCCCAGGTCGACAAAGGTGTACGACGGCGCCACCACGGTGCTGGAAGACGGCCCCGTGATCGGCTGGCTTTCCTTGCCGCGGTAGTTGACGCGCGCCCAGGCATTGACCTTCTCGCTCGGCCGCCAGTTCAGCGTGGCCACCAGCAGGTGCATCGGCAACTGGTTCAGCGGCTGACCCTGGTACTGGCCGCTCTTCTGTTCCGACTTGGTATAGGTATAGCTGCCGGTCAGCGACCACGCTTGCGCGATCGGCCAGCGCAGGCTGGCTTCCACCCCGCGCGAGTAGGCGCGGTCCACGTTCATGTAGGTGGTCGGGTTGGCGCCGAACCGGTTGGGTCCGTCGGTGCACTGCGTGGCCGGGCAGGCGACGCGCGTGATCTTGTCCTTGAAGTCGTTGTTGAACAGCGTCACGCCCGCCTGCAGGCCGTTGCCCTTGTCATAGAGCAGGCCCAGTTCCTGCGACAACATCGTCTCGGGCTTCAGGTCCGGGTTGCCGTACATATTGCCGCCGCGGCTGGTCTGGCCCCAGCCGGCCACGGTCTGGCGCAGGTCCGGCGCACGGAAGCCGGTCGACACCCCGCCCTTGACCGTCCAGCGCTCGGCCGCATGCCACACGCCGTACAAGCGCGGGCTGTAGTGCTGGCCGAAGTTCTGGTCATGGTCCATGCGCACGCCGCCGGTCAGGGCAAAGCTCTGCGCCAGGCGCCACTCGTCCTCGGCAAACAGCGCCCACTGGTAGCGCTCGACCTGGTTCGGGCCGCCGGCGATCTGGTTGCCGGTCTGGTCGTTCAGGCGCTGGTTCAGGTATTCGCCGCCGACCGACAGCATATGGTTGCCCAGCGGCATGGCCCAGCTGGTGCGCAGGTCCAGGTTCTTGATCTTCATCCGGCGGCTGCGGTTGTCGAATTCCTCCTGCTGGATATAGCTGTCGGAGACGCCGAAGCCCCAGCGGCCGGTATGCGACAGCGCGTATTTCTCGCTGCGGTAGTCGGTCTCGGAGGAGGTGGGGCAGCCGCTGCGCGGGCAGGCGGTGCCGGGCGGCAGCGGCGGCACGGTCTTGCCCACGGTCTCGCTGCGCAGCTGGCGCATGCCGGTGGCCTCGAACACGATGTCATGGTTGCGCGTGGGCGTCAGCGCCAGCTTGGCGGTCAGGCTCTCGGCGCGGCGGCCGCGGAAGCCGTAGTCGATATCGTCCTCGATGCGGTGCGTGCTCTGGCCGTACAGCTGCAGGCCCAGCAGGTCGCTCTTGAGCGGGCCGGCCAGGTAGAAGTTGCCCTGGTAGAGGTTGCCGGAGTCGCTGTTCTCCTGCAGCGTGGCGTCGCCGCGCAGCTCGCCCGTCCATGTCCTCGGCACCTTGCGCGTGATGATGTTGACCACGCCGCCCATGGCATCGGAGCCGTACAGCGACGACATCGGGCCGCGCACCACCTCGATGCGCTCGATCGCGGACAGCGGTGGCGTCCAGCTGCTTTCCACGCCGGACGAGTCGGAGTTGGTGCGGGTCTCGCGCGAGCTCTGGCGCTTGCCGTCGATCAGGATCTGGGTGTATTTGGCGCCCATGCCGCGCAGGCTGATGTCGGTCCGGTCGCCGCCGCCGCTGACGATCACGCCCGGCACTTCCACCAGCGCATCGTTGATGTCGCGATAGGCCTTGTTCTCCAGGTCTTTGCGCGTGACCACGCTGATCGACGCGGGCGCGTCGCGGATGTCCTGCTCACTGCCGGCCGCCGTCACCACCACGGTGGCGAGGGTAGCTTCCGTCTTCGGCGCCTGCGCCTGGGCCCAGGCTCCCGTCATGCCGGAGGCGGCGCATACTGCCGCCAGCATCCGCATCCATTGACCCTGTTGTACGCCCGCCGGTGCTGCCAATCCTGCCGCCGCCGTTGTTGCCGACCCGATCCCGGCGACCTGCCTGAACTTCATCATTTTCCCTGTCTTCTGTAAATAACAATCATTCTCATATTAAAATTCGAAATGAAGGTGCCTACCAGTCACTTTGGATAGCTTTTGTTTTCTTGACGTTTCTTGACGGAACCGGGGACCGGCGGCCACGTCCACGCCCGCAAGGCTCCCGGCAAGCTGCATGCTGATGTACTTCCACACGCCGCTCGCGCGCGTGCTGCTGATCGACGACGACCTGGAACTGGCGCAGATGCTGCGCGAGTACCTGGAGCCCGATCACTGCACCGTCACGCTGGCGCACACCCGCCAGCAGGGCGAGACCCTGCTGGCCCGCAACGACTACGACGTCGCCCTGCTGGACCTGATGCTCCCTGACGGCAACGGCCTGGACCTGCTCCGGCTGCATCGCGCGCGCTCGCAGCGCCCGGTGATCATGTTCACCGCGCACGGCGATGAAACCGACCGCGTGCTGGGGCTGGAACTGGGCGCCGACGACTACCTGAGCAAGCCGTTCAGCCCGCGCGAGCTCAAGGCGCGCATGCATGCGGTGCTGCGCCGTTTCCACGGCGCCGCGCCTGCCGCGCCTGCACAGGCCTCGTGGCTGGAGGCTGGCGCGCTGCGCCTGAACCTGGCATCCGGCCTGGCCATCCACGGCAACGCCGAGGCGCCGCTGACCGGGGCCGAGCAGCGCGTGCTGGAAATCCTGATGCGGGCGCCGGGCCGGGTGGTCGCGCGCGCCGAGATCGGCCGGTTCGCGCTGGGCCGCGTGCCGGAACGCTACGACCGCAGCCTCGACACGCATATCAGCGCGCTGCGCCGCAAGCTGGCGCTGGACGGCATCACTTCGCCGCTGCTGATCCGCAACCTGCGCGGGCAGGGTTATATGCTGGTGCAGGCGCCGTGAACTGGCGCCGCCGCGTGCGCGCGCTGTTTCCGCTGCCGCTGTTCTGGCGCAACTTCCTGACCTTCTGGCTGGGCATGGCCGCGATCGTTGGCATCGGCATGGCGCTGACGGCCGCGGTGGCCTGGTACCGCTTCGACACGCTCGATGGCCTGAGCCCCGCGGCGCTGACCGAGGATGCGCTCGAGGTCGCCCAGACCCAGGGGCGCCCCGGACTCGAGCGCTGGCTGCGGGCGATGGATTCGCACGCCTCGGCGCTGGACATCTACATTGTCGACGACACGCTGCAGGAACTGCTGGGCCGCCCGTTGCCGGCGCGGCTGCGCAACCGCCTGGCCGACCGGCTGGTGCCGATGTGGCGCGCGGGGTTGATCGGCCATGCTGTCGCGCATGAGCCCAGGCCCGGCGCGCGCGTGTCATGGTGGGACCCGCAACCCATCGCGCTGCCGGAAGGCGGCGAGCTCCTGATGCTGTTCCTGCCGTTCGATTCGTCGCGCTGGGAGGTGCTGCACCTGTCGCCCGTGGTGCTCGCGCTCGGCCTGTGCGCGCTGGGCCTGTCGGCGCCCCTGTGCTGGGCGCTGACGCGGCATGTAACCGGCCCCGTGCGGCGCCTGCGCGAAGCCACGCATGCGCTTGCCGACGGCGAGCTGGCCACGCGCACGCCGCCCGTGCTGGCCCGCCGCGCCGACGAGCTGGGTCTGCTCGCGCGCGATTTCGATGCCATGGCCGATCGCCTGCAGCGCCTGATGGACTGGCGCGAGCAGCTATTGCGCAATATTGCGCATGAACTGCGGTCGCCGCTGGGGCGGCTGCGCCTGTCGCTGGAGCTGGCGCGGCGGCGCGACGCCACGCTCGACCTGCAGTTCGCGCGCATCGAGCGCGAGGCGGAGCGGCTCGATGCGCTGGTCGAACGCACGCTGCAGCTGGCGCGGCTGCATGCGAAGGCACCAGTGCGCGGCCCGATCGATCTGGCGGAACTGGTCGACGTCATCGTCACCGATGCCCGCTTCGAAGCCGCGGCCCGGGGCGTGGCGATCCGCTGGACTCCCCCGGCTGCACTGATCGTCGAGGCCGATGCCGCGGCGCTGGGCAGCGCCATCGAGAACATCCTGCGCAATGCGATCCGGTACACCGATCCCGCTGCGCCCGTGACCGTGACGCTGCAGGCTGATGAGACGGCGATCCGGCTCGATATCGTCGACGGCGGGCCCGGCGTGCCGCAAGACGCGCTGGCGAGCCTGTTCGAGCCCTTCTACCGCGTGCGCAGCGGTCCGGGGCATCCGACCGGGGCGGGACTGGGGCTCAGCATTGCGCAAGCGGGCATTGCCGCGCATGGCGGCACGGTGTCGGCGCGCAATGTGGCGCCGCGCGGGCTGGCGCTGCAGGTCTGCCTGCCGCGCAGGACGTGTGGCGGCGCTGTTGGCGTGGCCGAGACCCAGACAAATTAGGGGCGACGGATGCTGCGGAGATGGCCTTTGCGCCATGCAGCCGCTGCAAGTGGCGTGTACCCTTTGGCCAGATGCTGCGCTTCAAGGCGGCTGCCATGATGCAGATCGATCCGGCGCCTGTCCCTTCACCGTCCAAGCTTTTCGCAGGCACATTTGCCCTGCGCCGGCAAGCCGGACATATGCGCCATGACGCATAAGAACCACGGCGACGCCTCTTCGCAGCAAGGGAAAAAATTCCGAGCACGATCTAAGGCTTGCCTGATTGGTGGCATTAAGTGCCATACATATAGTTCAGCTGTCCCCGGGGCAACCGGCAACTGCAGCGCAAATCTGGCGGTTCAATGGCGGCACGGGGCAGGGCGGGATCCGTTGGATCCGAAAGCCATCTACCTATCAACATATTTGAATCACCCCATCATGACCCATACCAAGCTCCTCGCTGCTCTGATCATCGCCGGTACCGCCATGGGCGCGCAGTTTGCACACGCTGCCGACGGCCAGATCACCTTCAACGGCCAGATCACCGCACAGACCTGCACGATCAACGGCAACGGCACGGGCAGCAAGAACTTTACCGTGACACTGCCGACCGTTTCGGCCTCCACCCTGGCCCAGGCTGGTGACACCGCTGGCCAGACGCCGTTCTATATCGCCCTGACCAACTGCACGCCAGACACAGGCAATGTGCATACCTTCTTCGAGGCAGGCCCGACCACCGACACCACCACCGGCAACCTGATCGTGGCCGCCGGCGGCGCCACCAACGTGCAGATCCGCCTGCTGAACGGCGGCACCAATAACAGCCCGATCAAGGCCGGCTTTACCGATGCGTCGCAGAATTCCGGCGTCGTCGCCATCAACAGCGGCTCGGCCACGCTGCCGTACTACGCACAGTACTACGCAACTGGCGCAGCAACGGCCGGTGCCGCCAACTCGACCGTGATGTACTCGATCGCTTACCAGTAAGCCCTGGCACCACGGGGCGCGGAGCGTGTTACCGGCGCGCTCCGCGCCTTCGGAACATGGAAGTGTGTGCCGCTTCACCCGGTCAAGTCCGCCGCAACCATCATGAAAACGTCCATCAAGTCCCTGATTTCCGCCGGCGTGATCGCGCTGGGGCTCATGAGCGCGCTGCACGCGCAAGCTTCCGTGGTCATAGCGGGGACGCGGGTCATCTACAACGCAAAAGACACCGAGACCACGATCAAGCTGACCAATGAAGGCCAGTCGCCGGCGTTGACGCAGGCGTGGATCGACAAGGGCGACCCGAGGGCTGCCCCATCATCCATCGAAGTACCGTTCACCGTGACGCCGCCGGTTTCGCGCATCGACCCGAAGAAGGGCCAGACGCTGCGCATACTCTACACCGGCGAGCCACTGCCGCAGGACCGCGAATCCGTGTTCTGGCTCAATGTGCTGGAGATCCCGCCAAAGCCCACCGCCGAAGAAGCTGATGTCAACAAGCTGCAGCTGGCTTTCCGCTCGCGCATCAAGCTGTTCTTCCGCCCCGCGGGCCTGAAGGGCAACGCCGACGACGCCCCTGGCAGCATCCGCTGGCGCGTTACCCAGGCAGGCGGCAAGCCGGCGCTTGAAGCGAGCAACCCCAGCAAGTATCACGTTTCTTTCGCCAAGCTCGAATTGGCTGGCGGCGGCAAGACCGCGAAGTTTGAAGAAGGCGGCATGATCGGCCCGGGCGAAACCAGGACGTTCCCGCTGACCGGCGATGTTGCGCAAGGCACCGAGGCCAAGGTTCGCTACAACGCCATCAATGACTACGGCGGCGCCGTAAGCGGCGAAGCCGCACTGGGCAGCAGCGCCGCCCAGGCCGCTTCGCGCTGACCACACGCCGGGCCGCGCCCGGCGTATTTCCAAGCTGATTTCTCCGATTGACGATGCCGCAACAAGCGGCAGGGGCAAGTCTTGCCCGCGCATGGCCAGAACTCCGGCATAAACCCATGAAAACCCAGAAGACCTCTTCCTTCCCGTCCCGGCTGCGTCCGGCCAGTGCGGTGGTGTTGTCCTTGTTCGCTGGCGTAGGCGCGTGGGCCGCGCCCACCGGCGCGCCGACGCTGGTGGCGGAAGTGGAATTCAACGACACCTTTCTGCAGCAGCCCGGCGGTGCCCGCATCGACGTGAGCCGCTTCAACAAGGGCAACGTGGCCTTGCCGGGCAACTATCGCGCAGAGCTGTACGTCAACGAAGTCTGGCTGGGCCGTGCCGAAGTGACGATGCGCCAGGTGGGCGAAGACAGCCGCAATGTGCAGCCGTGCTTTGACCGTGCCGCGATCCAGCGCGTGGGTGTGGACCTGACCAGGTTGGCACCGGAGACGTCGGCGCGGCTGGACACGGGCTGCGTATCGCTGCCCGACCTGATCCCCGATGCCACGGCCAGCTTCGACAACGGCGAGCAGCGCCTGGACGTCTCGGTGCCGCAGATTGCCATGTCGCGCTCGGCGCGCGGCTATGTCGATCCCAAGTACTGGGACGAAGGCGTGACCGCGGCGCGCCTGCAGTACAACGCCAACGTCTACCACTCCGATTCGAGCGGGATATCGACCACGCAGGGCTATGTCGGGGTGAACGCCGGACTCAACTTTGGTGGCTGGCGCTTCCGCCATCTGGGCAACCTGACGCACGGCGACGTCGAGGGCACGCGCTACCAGAGCGTGCAGACCAGCCTGCAGCGCTCGATTGCGCCGATCAGGAGCCAGCTGATCATCGGTGATGCCTTCACCGATGGCACCATGTTCGACAGTTTCGGCTTCCGTGGCGTGCAGATTGCCAGCGACGACCGGATGTACCCGGAATCTCAGCGCGGCTATGCGCCGGTGGTCCATGGCATTGCCAACAGCAACGCCCGCGTGCAGATCCGCCAGGGCGGCAACATCATCTACGAAACCACGGTGGCCCCCGGCGCATTCGAGATCAATGACCTGTATCCGACCGGCTACGGCGGCGATCTCGAGGTGGTGGTCACCGAGGCCGATGGCAGCGTGCATACCTCGCGCGTGCCCTACGCCGCAGCCGTCAATGCGCTGCGCCCGGGCGTCACGCGCTACAGCGTGACCGTCGGCCAGTACCGCAATACGTCGATCCAGAGCAAGCCGATGCTGATGCAGGCAACCGTGCAGCACGGCATCAGCAATATGGTGACCGGCTACGGCGGCGTCATCGCGGCGCAGGACTACACCGCGGTGATGGGCGGCGGGGCGCTGAACACGGACTTCGGTGCCTTCGGCGCCGACGTGACCCAGGCCTGGACCAACCTGCAGAATGCACCCAACCGGAGCGGCCAGAGCATGCGGCTGTCGTACAGCAAGCTGGTGGCACCGACCAATACCAACCTGACGGTGGCCGCCTACCGCTATTCCAGCAGCGGCTACCTGAGCATGACCGATGCCATGGCGCTGCGCGACCTGGACCAGCGCGGCCTGAGCCCTGGCATGTTCCTGGGCGGCATCCAGCGCGGACGCCTGCAGATGACCATCAACCAGATGCTGCCGCAAGGCTATGGTTCGTTCTACCTGTCCGGTTCCACCCAGAACTACTGGAACCGCGGCGGTTCCGATACCCAGTTCCAGGCGGGCTATAACAACAGCTACAAGCGCATCAACTATGGCGTCTCGGCGTCGCGCCAGTTCAACGTCGGCTCAGGCAAGTGGGACACCCGGGTGATGCTCAACGTGGGTATCCCGCTGGGCAAGGGCCAGCACGCGCCGTACTCGATGACCAGCCTGAGCCACGATTCCACCGGCGGCACGTCGCTGCAGGAAACAGTGACGGGCACCCTGGGCCAGGACAACGCCTTCACCTATGGCGTGAACGCCGGCTACACCGGTGGCCGCAACACCAGGGATGCTGCTTCTGTCGGCGCCAACGTCGGCTATGTGTCGCCGATGGCTACCATGACGGCCAGCGCCAGCACGGGCCGCAACTTCTCGCAGGCAGGCCTGGGCATCAGCGGCGGCATCGTGGCCTATGCGGGCGGCGTGGCGTTCACCCCGACGATGGGCGACACCATGGCTATCATCGAGGCCAAGGATGCCGCGGGCGCGCGCCTGGCCAACGGCAGCGGCCTGCGCGTGGACCCCTGGGGCCACGCCTTGGTGCCGACCCTGACGCCGTTCGCCACCAACCAGATCGAGATCGACCCGAAAGGGCTGCCGATGAGCGTGGAGCTGAAGACCACGCAGCAGAACGTGGCGCCGACCGCGGGTGCGATCGTGAAGATGAAGTTCGAGACGGACAACCCAGGGCGGGCGGCGATTCTGCGTGCCAATGGGCCGGATGGGAAGCCGCTGCCGTTTGGCGCGGAGGTGACGGGCGCGCAAGGGCAGAGCATTGGTACCGTCGCTCAGGGTGGTCGTGTCATTGCGCGCGGTCTCAAGGCAGATTCCGGCCAGTTGATGGTGAGCTGGGGCAAGGGCGCTGCACAGCGCTGCACTTTGGACTATGTCTTGCCGAAGGCTGGCAGCGAAGCGGGCACGACTTACCAGATCGTGGACGCGGGGTGCCGTTGATCGAGCCTGAAACAATCTTGTCCGACAGCCGGCTGCGTACCGACATTGCTCCCAATGACGTATTGACTCCCGGGCATGACAGCTTCGCATCAAATGGCGGGGACAGCGGCGATGACGTCCACCATGACCGGTCTGTGAAGCGGGGCGCCCGGAAAGACTCCGTCCGATCTTTTGCCGTGCGCAAGCACGCGCGGCAAGAAGCCTGGTGCTGCCGCCAGGCAGCACCAGCGTCACTCGCCATGTCCTGATTTGACATGCCCCGCTTATGCCAGGGCATATGCCCCCTGGCCAGCTTCGGCTCTGCCTCCCCGGCGCACGCCGGCCACCTGCATCCTGGGCATGGCGGCCCCGACGATCCGCAATGTTGATGCATAATCTTGAGGCATTGCCATATCCATCGTGGGCACTTGCTGATGCCCGGTGCCCGGACCGGCCTCAGGCAGGTTGCCGAGAAGGAGGGTCGCCAATGGTCAACTGGCTGTCTCGCGCGAACACGCAGGTGCACGGACGCCTGCTCACCGTTGTCGTTGCCCTGCTGATCGTCGTGATCAGCAGCTTCCTTGCCCTGTTCCTCCATAGCCTGTTTGAGCGCATCCTCTGGGAACAGGCGTCGGCCAACCGCCTGCATTTCGGCGCGGTTCTGGAGGTAAAGTCTACGCACGAGTATTTCATCCGGCGCATGGCAGAAATCTCCGGGCCGGAGTATCGGCTGGCGCGCAGCGACCGCCTGGCTGGCCAGCTCGAAGCCATGCTGACGGGCGTGCCTCCAGGCAGTGCCCGTACCGTCGAAGTGCCTGGCCTGACCAATCAGGCCACCATGCTGACGGGCGCGCCCGCGCCAGCGGCGGGGCGTCCCGACACGATTTCGCACATCGTTCGATTCGCCATCTTCGAGCGCGCATACTGGGGTAAGGCGCCGCAGGGGATGCGCTCAGTTTTCCTGTCTGCTGACGGGAGCCAGGCATTCGTGACACCGGCGCTTCCGGGTGCGCTGGCGTTGAGCGGGCCGCTGGTCGCTGATGTTGTCAGCAACTGGGCCAAAGCGCTGGCGAACCGGTCGCGCGAAGCGCAACCTGAGACGCCGGTCGCCTCACCGCTGTGGACCGGGCCATACCAGGGCACCATCGAGCGGGGCCCGATCCTGAGCTGCTTCCTGCCAGTCCGCGACGCCAGCGGAAATCTCGTGGCGTATGGCGCGACGGCCATTCCTGCACGCGCGCTGATGGACGACGTCAGCATCCCGGATGCCACGCACCCCGCGTCAGGCAGGCGGGCAATGTTCTTCGATGAGCAAGGGCGACTGCTGTACCAGGGCAGCGACGCCGGCTGGCTGCGCCCGCAAGCTCTGGATGAGCGGGTGGCGCGTGAGTTGGGCAGCAGCCGGCAAAACGTCGCCTACTGGTTCGAGCAGGGCAGCCTGATGATTGGCCTCATGGCACGCGACCGTGGCTGGCGCGCGGCCTACGCTTATCCGCTGTCTCAGGCGCTGGCGGATCATGGCCCGGCGCTGGCGGCTGCGCTTCTGCTCTACGGCTTTGGTGTGCTCGCGGTGCTGACCGGTGCCGGCACGCTGCGGCGCCGGGTGTTGGTGCCGATGCAGCAAAACGCTGAACGGATCGAGGATAGCGAACGCTTCAACCGTACCGTGATGCAGGCCGCGCCGGTCGGCCTGCGGGTGGTGCGCACAGCCGATGCGCATGTACGGGTCGAGAACGCGCTGGCCGCGCAATGGCTGCCGCTCGACACGCGCACGGCGGGCCGGCCATGGCTGGACGAGATGCTGGCGCGGCGGGGTGACCAGCCCGCGCGGCTGGAGCTGCAGGTGCCATCCGACCACGGGGGGGCACGCGACTTGCTGGTTGTCGGCCGCCACACCCGCTTCGAGGGTGAAGACGTACTGCTGTGTGCGATCCATGATGTCACCGACGAACGCGAAGCGCACCGCGCGCTCTCGCGCGCACGCCAGCTGGCGGATGAGGCAAGCGCCGCCAAATCGCAGTTCCTGGCCGCCATGAGTCACGAAATCCGGACGCCGCTGTACGGGATGCTGGGCACGCTGGAGCTGCTGTCCCTGACAAAGCTGGCGCACAGCCAGCGCGAGATGCTGTCGACCATCCAGTCCTCGTCGCAAGTCTTGCTGCAGATACTGGATGACCTGCTTGACTACTCCCGCGCGGAAGCCGGCCAGATCGAACTGGACGCCGTGCCGTTCGATCCGGTCGACCTGCTGGAATCGACGGTTCGCGCGCAGGCGCCGATCGCGCTGCAAAAAGGCATTGCGCTGCCGTTCTATCCACAGCCCGGCTTGCCTTGCCTGATCGGGGATCCGGTGCGGGTGCGCCAGATTATCGGCAACCTGCTCGCCAACGCGCTGAAATTCACGGCAGAGGGCCATGTCATCGTGCGCCTGCAGCGCGCGCCCCAGAGCGAAGCGCCCGATGCGGACGGCAGGATCGGCATCCGGCTTGAGGTGGCGGATACCGGGCCAGGCATTGCGCCAGAGGTCCAGGCGCGGCTGTTTGAGCCTTTCGTGCAGGCAGATGCTTCGACCGCAAGGCGCTTTGGCGGGACGGGCCTGGGCTTGTCGATCTGCAGACGCCTGGCCGCCCTGATGGGCGGCAGTATTTCCGTGCAGAGCGAACCGGGCAAGGGCAGCGTCTTCCGAGTATTGCTGAGGTTGCCGGAAGCCGGGCCGCGCGAACAGGTGGAGCCGGTGTTGCCGCCGGTGGCCGTACTGTCGGAAAATGACGAGATTCGCAACCATGCCATCGACAATCTGCGCGCCATGGGCTGCAGGGCGGTCGCTTGCCGTGGGCCGGCGCCGGAACCGGGGATGGTGTTGCTTGTTGCCACCCGCCACATCGAGGCCATTCCCGAAGGCTATGCCGGCTTGGTCTTTTTGCGCGCCGATGGCCCGGCGGAACCACAGCTGATCGCCGGCAGCTGGCTGGTCAATGCCTATCATCAGGCGGGCATCCTGCGGGCGTTTTGCAAGGCGGCCGGCATGACGCCGGTCAGTGCACCGCCGCTGGCTGCGCCTGTCGACCCCACGCCGCAGCTTGGGCTGGAGATACTGGTGGTCGACGACCATCCCTACAACCGGCTGCTGATGCAGCAGCAGCTTGAGCGCCTTGGCTGCCGGCCGACGCTTGCGGCCAGTGGCGAAGAAGGGCTTGCCGTGTTGCGCCAGCACAAGTTTGACCTGATGCTGACGGATGTCCACATGCCCGGCATGGACGGCCACGAACTGAGCCGCAGGCTGCGCGCGCAGGGGGCAACGCTGCCCATCGTCGGGCTTACCGCGAGCATCGCGCAGGGTGAGGCCGAGCGCTGCCTGGAGGCCGGCATGAATCGCTACCTGTCCAAGCCGATCCTGCTGGGCGACCTGGCCGAGTGTCTGCGCGACGTGCTGCCGGCGCATGTGCCTGGCCTGGCACAAGGGGCCGCGGGCACGGCTGGCTCCGCCCGCGTGGAGGATAACGTTGCCAGCATGGCGTTGCTGGAGCGCACCATGCGCGAGGATTTCAAGCAACTATCCGCCGCGGCAGCCAGCGGGGAACTGAAGGCAATCCGCCATCATGCCCATCGTATGAGGGGGGCCATGGCGCATGCCGAAGATGGCGAGGAGATCGTCGAACTGTGCCGGGAACTGGAGCTGGATGCCGCCCAGGCGCTGGCAGCCGTACAAGCCCATGTCGACAACCTGGCGTTGTATCTTGCCGCATACTTCGACGATCCTGAAAACCATGAGGGCAGCCAGCATGCGGCCCGACGCGATTGGCCGGATACTATTTAAGGAATGCCTTAATTTGGGTTTTTCGGAAGACTCCTAATATTCAGATCAGCGAAAATGACCGGCATTGAATGCCGGCACGGTTCGGCGGCGCACCGGTAGGCGGCCGCAGAGCCGATTAAAACAAGGGGGATCGTAAATGATCAAGGTAATCATCGCAGACGACCACCCCGTCGTGCTTGACGGGATGAGCCGGGTGCTGGCGAACGAAGTGGGCACGCAAATCGTCGGAAGTGCCGCAAATTCCACCCAATTGGTGGAGTTGCTTGAAAGCACGGATTGCGACGTTATCGTGACCGATTACTCCATGCCGGGCGGCCAGTTTGGCGACGGCCTGCCGATGCTGCAGATGCTGCGCCGCCGTTATCCCACCACCCGGATCGTGGTGATGACCATGCTGGATAATCCGGCGCTGATTCGCAATATCCAGAAGGTCGGCATTTCCGTGATCCTGAACAAGACCGATCCGGTCCAGGAGCTGGTGCCGGCGGTACGTGCCGCGTTCAGCGGGCTGAGCTACCAGCCGGCATCGGTGCGTGCGATCCTGGCCTCGGGTGGCCTGGATGAGCCGTCGCAGCGGCCGGTCCTGACGCGCCGCGAACTGGAAGTGATACGGCAGTGTGCAGCTGGTGTCCCGGTCATCGAGATTGCGCGCCAGGCCAACCGCAGCAGCAAGACCATCAGCGCGCAGAAGAGCATCGCCATGAAGAAGCTGGGCCTGACCAACGACTACGAACTCTACGAGTACGCCAGGACAAACGGCCTGCTGGGCGGCCCCTGATCCTGGCATCGTCCCCTCCCTTGCGGGCCGGTCCCCGGGCCGCGTCGCATTTCCCCTCCCTCCGCTGAACAGCACTCCTGACTGCGCCGATGCCGGCCGGCTCCTGCCGTGCGACGGCGAGTGCGCTATTCCTCCCCTCGGAAATATCCCCGCTTTTTTCAGGCTTGGCTGATTTCGAAAGCCAGGCGCATGGTTCATCCTGAACGCAGGAATGACAACGCTGGAGCCTAAGGCGCCATGGAAAAAATCCGGGTGATCATCGCGGACTCGCAACCTGTCATGCGTCGCTTGCTGGGCCGGCGGCTCGCGGCCAGCGCCTGCATCGAACTGGCCGGCGTGGTGGGCGACGAACCGAGCCTGGTGCAAGCGCTGCGGCAAGGCTCGTGTGATGTCGTGACACTGCGTTACCCGCTGTGGGACACCGAAGACCGCGAGCCTTCCGGCTATGCGCGAATTGGCACGCGGCTCGCCGAACTGGGCGGGCAGCGCGTGGTCGCGATCGCCAACGTCGCCGACCGCGCCACCGTACTGCAGTTGCTCAAGGACGGCTGCCGCAATGTCGTGACCGCCAGGGACGGCGTCGACGAGATCATGAAGGCGGTCTGGATGGCATACCTGGGGCTGGCTTCCGTATCGGAAATCGCTTGCACGCTGATCTGGGGCAGGTCCTGCAGCGGTCCGCCGGACGGCGATTGGGCGGAGTTGCTGACCAGGCGTGAAAGCGAAGTGCTGCGCCTCTACCTGTCGGGCATGTCCGTTACCGGGATCGCCTTGCGCACCGGCCGGACCGTCAAGACGATCAGTACGCAAAAGCAGAGCGTCATGCGCAAGATCGGCGCCGAGAACGACGTGGAGCTTGCCGCCTTTGCCATCCGGCGCGGCATGTTGTGAGGCCCGGCACGCCGCTTGCCGCAGCGTGCACTACGACCCATGCACTGGCCGGACGCTGCGGACAGTCTCGATGTTAAGACGAGGTATTCAATGAAGCGGCTGATGTCGATCGACAGCAGCTCCGCGTTGCCGTTGAGCATTCGCCAGATCCGTTATCTGGTCTACCTGTTCTCGGCCTGCGTGCTGGGACTGACCGTACTGTCCTGGGGGGTGCTGCTGCGCTATCGCCTGCACGAGGCGGTCGAGCGTCAGGAGATGGTGCTGCAGTCGCAGTCCGAGCAATTGCAGGCAAAGCTGCATTGGGCCGAGGCGCTGACGGTGCGCGCGCAGGGATCGCTGACGCGGCTTTCCGATATCGGCCTGGCCGATGAACTGGCTGCCGTCAGCGATGAGCAATGGACCGACCGCCTGCGGCGCCGGGGCGACCGCCAGTACAGCCCGCTGCTGGTCCCGCCTGCCCCCGCCAGGGCGCCGGCCGCCAGGCTGAAAAGCCTGGCCGACATGATGACGTTCACTTTTCGCGTCAACAACCAGCAATACCGCGAGGTGCAGAACGCCTACCTGGTAGACCTGCAGGCCGACCAGCTCTATGTCATCCCGCGCCGGCTGGACCCGGCACGCGCGCTCATGCAGCGCGATGGCGTGCCCCGGACCTTCCTGCGCGAGACGCTCGCGCGCCTGCGCAATGACGCGCTGGTCGCACGCCTGCGCGCCCACCCGGGCCAGGCGGTGGTGCTGCCGCCGGCGCAGGACTGGGTCAGCGGCATGCGCACCGTGACCTTCGCCACCCTGGTGCAAGCCGGCGGCGAGCCGGCCGCGATCCTGGCCATGGAGTTCCCGCTGTCGCCGATGCTGCCGGACGGGCAGACCATCGATGGCGATTTCATGCTGGTGACCGATGGCGGCATGGTGCTGAGCGCGGACGGCATGCCGGCCGGCGCCCTCGGCCAGCCGGTCGCGGCATCGCTGGCAGCGCAGGGTGCGCACCCGGGCAGGGTGCGATCGGCGCTGGTATGGCAAGGGCTGCTGGATCATGTCGTCGTGCTGGAATACCAGCTTGACGCGTGGGGCTGGCGCACGGTCGGCGTGGTCGAACTGGGCCATGTATGGCACCAGTTCCGGAGGAACGCCTTGTGGATGCTGGGCCTGAGCGGCTCGCTGTCGATGCTGATCCTGGCGTGGATCTGGCTGATCGACCGCCGCATCATGCGCCCGGCGCAGCGCCAGTCCTTGCGCCTGCAGGAAAGCGATGCGCTCGGGCGCTTCGTGATTGAAGTGGCCGGGGTGGGCCTGATGATCGTCGAGCGCAGCACGCGGCAAGTGCTGCTGGCCAATACCGCCGCCAAGGCCATCATCGAGCAGGCCACTGCCGCCGGGCTGACGCAGCTGCAAGATGCCTGCGACGCGCGCCTGAGCGGCGGCCATGCCAATGCTGAAGGCCCGCCGCAGGTACTGCCCCGTTTCGAGGTGGACATGGCCGGACGCAACGGCGAGATGCGGTCCCTGGAGGTGCGGCTGGTAGAAATTACCTACGAAGGTCGTGCCGCCGTGCTGTACGCACTCAACGACGTCACCGAGGCGCGGCGCAGCGAAGCGCGCTTGCGCGAGGCGATCCGTGCGGCGGATACCGCCAACCATGCCAAATCGTCGTTCCTGGCCACCATGAGCCACGAAATCCGCACGCCGCTCAATGGCATGCTGGGCAGCATCGAGCTGCTTGGCATGACCCGGCTCGATTTGCGCCAGCGTGATCAGCTGGCGGTGATGCAGCACGCGTCGCAGTCGCTGATCTACATCATCAATGACGTGCTGGACTTCAGCAAGATCGAGGCCGGGCAGATGTCATTGCAGCTGCGACCGTGCCGCGTCGAGGAAGTCGTCGAGGAGGTGACCCGGCGCTTTGCCGCGGAAGCGGCGCGCAAGCAGCTGCGCCTGCTCTGCATCAATGATCCTTCGCTGGTAGAGCCGGTGATGGCTGACGTGGTCAAGCTCGAACAGATCCTGACCAACCTGGTCAGCAATGCGGTGAAATTCACCGAGCAAGGCAAGGTGATCGTCACGGCCATGCGCAAGGCGGGCGGCAGCGTGGAAATCCGCGTCATCGACACAGGCATCGGCATCGCCGGGCGAGACCAGATCCGGCTGTTCGAGCCTTTCGTCCAGGCCGAGCAGCCGGACACGCGCCACTACGGCGGCACTGGCCTTGGTTTGTCGATCTGCCGCCGGCTGGTCGAACTGATGTCTGGCGAGATACGGGTGGTCAGCGAGCCCGGCCTGGGCAGCTGCTTTACCGTCAGCCTGCCGCTGGCCAGCGCCGGTGCCGCGGCGTCGGCCGACGCCTGGCCGCGGACCGCGCTGCGTGGACTGACGGTCGGCCTCAATGTCACCTTGCGCGAGCTCTACCAGGGCGTGGAGCAGTTGCTGCAGTTCTATGGCGCACGGGCGGTCAAGTATGACCCCGCCGCGCCGCCGGCCACGCCGGTCGATGTCCTGGTGTGCGACGAGCAGGCCATGCCGCGCTGCAATGACGCCGATGTGGTGGTGTCGGCCATGGCGCCGGCAGTGCCGGACCTGACGCAGACGCCGGTGGTGGCATCGCCCTATGCATGGCGCGGCTTGCTCGCGGCGATCGCGGCAGCGGCAGGCGTGGAGGTGACGGAAACGCAGGCGCCGCTGTCGGCGCGCGAGCATGCGCCTGCCGCGCAGCTGGCGCTGCTGCTGGTGGAAGACCATCCGATCAACCAGGTGGTGATGCGGGAGCAGCTTGAAAATCTGGGGCATAAGGTCGATCTGGCCAGTGACGGGCCCGAGGCCCTGTTGATGGCATCGGGCCGGCACTACGACCTGGTCCTGACCGATCTGCAGATGCCTGGCATGGACGGCTTCACGCTGGCGCGGCGCCTGCGCGATGCCGGCCTGGCCACGCCGATCGTTGCCGTCACCGCCAGCGTGGGGCCCGATGTGGCCGAGCGATGCCAGCAGGCCGGCATCGACCGATGCCTGACCAAGCCAGTGGGGCTGGGCACGCTGCGCTTACTGCTGGAAGACCTGTCCGGCGCCCATATGGCCGCGCGGGCAACGCCGGGCCAGCATGCAGGCGGCGACACACTGCTGCATGCCGACGCGCTGCGGCGCGACCAGCGCGCACTGGCCGAGGCGCTGCTGGCGGGCGACGCCGAAGCGTTTGCCCAACGGTTGCACGGCTTGGCCGGGGCGCTGTCGGTAATGGGCCATGCGCTGCAGAGCCAGGCGTGCCGCTGGCTGGAGCAGGCGGTCCGGCGCTCGGGGCTGGTTGCCATTGGTCCGGACTGGCAGGTTTTCCATGCTGAACTGGAACAGCTGGCAGACGGGCTGGAGTCGCAAGGCGGCACGCAGGGTGCCAACTACACGGCCGATTTAAGGCATGCCTGATGGAGCGGTCACGCGCCGGGCGCGATACTGCATCCGTGGAGCGTCTTCCCGATCGCTCCGCATTCTCCCGGGTGCGTCCCGTCGCGAGAAACTTCCCTGCCGCCTGCTTGCCCAGCAGGCGTTTTTTTGCGCAGGGCAAACTGATCGAGGTGGCGAACCATGGCTAGCAAACTGCTGAAGACACTTCACGAGACGGCTCAGGATTTCGCGGAAGGCGGCCTCATCGATGCACATCACGCGCAGCGCATCATCGCCCATGCCTTCAGGGGCATGGGCGGAGACTCTGAATCTCCGCCCATTTGCTTTCTCAGGCCGTCACGGGCCGGGTCCCGGCGGATGCGCGCCCTGGGGTATGATCGGAGGTCAAGATCACACCCACATCCGATCCGTTGCCATCGCCGGCAATGATTCGCGTTCCCATGCATCGGCGTTGCGGCACTGCCCGGATACGTCTGCCAGGCTATGACGAAGTCACCGGCTCAGGACCCATCCAACGCAGCGCCGCTGCATGAGCAGATCTACGCTCGGATTCGTGCCTCGATCCAGCAAGGGCAACTGAAACCCGGGCAGCGGGTGCCATCCTTGCGTGCGTTTGCGGGCGAGCTCGGCGTGGCGCGCGGGACCGTTCAGGTCGCCTATGAGCGGCTCCTGGGTGAAGGTTACCTCATCGCCAGAGGCCCTGCGGGAACGTTCGTTTCCGAGCAAATTGCGCCATCGCTCCCCCACCGCGTGGCCGCCGCGGCTGGATCCAGCCCCACGCCACCGGACCAGGAACTTGCCGAGGTTTCACTCGAAACGGATGGTGGAATCCCCGCGCCGTTGCAACTGGGGCTTCCCGCGCTGGATGAGTTCCCGCGAAAACTATGGACGAGGTTGATGGCGCGGCAAATACGCAGCGCCGGCTCGCTGACCAGGCCGGCGTCAGCCGGATTTGGCCCGCTGCGAGAAGCGCTGGCCGCTTACCTGCAGCGCTCACGGGGCATCGACGCCCAGCCGCACCAGGTGTTCGTCGTGCCGGCTTATACGGCCAGCCTTGCGCTGATTGCGGATGCGCTCAGGCTGGCGGGCGAAAGCGCCTGGGTTGAGGATCCCAGCTACCCTCCGACTGCCCAGTCACTCAGGCGCCTGAACCTGCAGGTCCGGAATGTGCCAGTGGATGATCATGGCCTCGACGTCGAATTTGGGCGTCAGCATTTTCCAGAGGCGCGCCTGGCCGTAGTGACGCCATCGCACCAGAGCCCGACTGGCGTGGCACTGACACTGCAACGTCGCGTCGAACTGCTCGACTGGGCCGGTGAGCGCGGCGCATGGATCATCGAGGACGACTACGACGGCGAGTTTCGTTACCGCGGCCACCCGTTGCCGGCCTTGAAGAGCCTGGACACATGCGACCGGGTGATCTATTGCGGCACGCTTAGCAAGGTGCTGTACCCGGGGCTACGGCTCGCTTACGTGGTCGTGCCACAAAGTCTGGTGCCGACCATGGATCTGGCCTGCAGGCGCACGGTGCATGGCGGCTGCCCCGAACTCTTGCAAGCCGTGGTGGCGGAGTTTATTGCGCAGGGGCACTTCGCCCGGCATATCAAACGCATGCGCACGCTTTACGCGCGACGACGCGCAATGCTGGCCGAGGCGCTGGCGCCATACAAGACGGACGGCTTCACTGTTTGCCTGCAGGATGGCGGCATGCACCTTCTGATCGACGTCAGGGACGATCTTGACGATCTGGCGATGGCCCGTCGTGCGCGCAAGGCAGGATTCGCCGTCCATTCGCTGACCGCCTGGCGGTACGGTGCGCCAGGGCGGCGTGGCTTGATGATGGGGTTTACCAATCTGCGCACTCAGACTGAAGCCGATCGCCTGGTTGCCGAGCTGATGCGCGCGCTGAAAGCATAGACGATCGCCATCGGGCGCTTGACAAATAGTCAACCAGTCGTCTATTGTCCTTCCCATCTGCTCACTAACTATTGCGACGTGCCAAGACCCCCCAACCCCGAAATCCGTAGCCGGCTGCTTATCGACGGTGGTCGTGTGATTCACAGCGCCGGTTTCAACGGGTCCGGCGTGCAGGACATCGTCGCTGCCGCCGATGTTCCCAAGGGTTCCTTTTACAGCTATTTCGACAGCAAGGAAGCCTTTGCCGCCGAAGTGCTCGAAGCCTATTGGGATGCCATTGAGCAACGCCATGGCAAAGTGATGTATGACGCGCGCATCACGCCGTTGGCCAGGATCGAAAAGTTGTTCGAGTTGCTGGTGGCGGACCACGCGGCACAAGATTTCAGGCTCGGGTGCCTGGTGGGCAACCTTTCTCTCGAATTGTCCAATACCAGCGGTGAAGTCCGAACGGCTCTGGAGCGCATTCTGGCGCGCTGGGAAGGTATCATCACAGCCTGCCTTGATGAGGCCAAGCTGCGCCAGGAACTGCCAGCGGACGTTGATTCCGCGCAGCTCGCGTCCATCATTATCGAAGCCTGGGAAGGGGCGGTCCTGCGCAGCAAGGTCGAGCGCAATGGCGACGCCTGCCGACGATTTCTGCAAGTCACCCTCAAGCGCTTGTTGTACTGAGATTTTTTTGCGATTTTAAATAGACGACTGGTCATATATATTCAGGGCATGGCCTAGTTGAAAACGATAAACATGTGTCTATTGACTGTGTCATCGCCCAACTACATTGAAGCCTGCTCAAACCAGCACGCATCGGCACCATGACCAGGCACCTGACGCTCAGACCTATTCAAGGCAACGCGCGCACGCGCCAATAAAGGAGTCTCACCATGTCTTCAGATCGCAGCCTCGACCAAGGCCTATCGCGACGTAACCTGCTGTTGGGCAGCGCGGCCGCAGCCGGCGCGCTGGTGGCTTCCGGCTTGCCCGGACCTGCGGCGGCAGCACCGTCGGCAGAAAAGGCGAACACCGCAAAGGCAAGCGGCAAGGCTTCAGGCAGCTACATCACGGCAAAGGACGGCACCCAGCTCTATTTCAAGGACTGGGGCGCCGGTCGCCCCGTTGTATTCAGTCATGGCTGGCCACTGAGCTCGGACAGTTGGGAATCCCAGATGATCCTTGTTGCTTCGGAAGGGCACCGTGCCGTTGCACATGACCGTCGTGGCCACGGCCGTTCAAGTCAGCCATGGAATGGCAATGAGATGAACACCTATGCCGACGATCTGGCCACGGTGTTCGAGACGCTCGACCTGCGGGACGCTATCCTGGTGGGCTTCTCCACGGGTGGTGGCGAGGTGGCCCGATACATCGGCCGGCACGGTACGCGACGCGTTTCAAAGGTGGTGCTGGTTTCAGCCGTGCCGCCTTTGATGGTGAAGACCGCCGCCAATCCGCGCGGACTGCCAATCGAAGTATTCGACGGCCTGCGTGCCGCACAACTTGCCAATCGGTCCCAGTTCTACAAGGACGTGCCGGCGGGGCCGTTCTATGGCTTCAACCGACCCGGTGCAAAGCCGTCGCAGGGGTTGATCGACGCATGGTGGGCGCAGGGCATGCAGGGTGGACACAAGAGTACGTACGACTCGATCAAGGCATTCTCCGAGACCGATTTCACCGAGGATCTCAGGAAGATCGATGTGCCGACCCTGATCATCCACGGCGACGACGATCAGATCGTGCCGATCGACGCCGCTGGACGCGCATCGGCAAAGCTCGTCAGGAACGCGAAGCTGATCGTCTACCCCGGTGCGCCGCATGGGCTCACCGACACCCACAAAGATAGATTCAACGCCGACCTGTTGGCATTCATCCGTAGTTGAAACGACGCCGCATCTGCCGGACCCCACGAAGGCGCCGGCAGACCGGCTCACCATAAGAGGTACTTCCCATGTGCAACCACCACACCCTCTATGCAGATCCCGTTGATCCGGCTCTGCCGAAGTCCGGCATTACGCTGGACCTGCCACGCACCGCGCTCGTCGTGATTGACCCGCAGATCGACTTCATGAGCCCCGAAGGCCGCAGCTGGGGCGTGGTCGGAGAAAGCGTGACGGAGCAGAACCTCGTGGCCAACCTAGTCCGTCTGTTCGAGGCCGCAAAACAGGCGGGCATCACGGTCGCCATCTCTCCCCACTATTACTTTCCCCATGACCACACATGGAAAGTGCAGGGCCCCGCCGAAATGTTCCAGCATGCCATCGGCATGTTCGACCGTCCGGGCGCGCTGAACCTGGACGGATTCCGTGACTCGGGCGCGGACTTCATGCCGGAACTCAAGCCGTATATCGAGGATGGCAAGACCATCATCTGCTCCACGCACAAGCTGTACGGCCCGCAGGCCAACGACCTTGTCCTGCAATTGCGCAAGCAGCGCGTCGACCAGGTGATCCTTGCTGGCATGGCCGCCAATCTGTGCGTCGAATCCCATCTGCGGGATCTGCTGGAGCAAGGTTTCGAAGTTGCTGTCGTGCGCGACGCCGTTGCAGGGCCGAAGCTACCCGAAGGGGACGGATATCACGCGGCACTGGTCAACTTCCGCTTCATCGCAAACGCGCTGTGGGATACCAACGAAACCGTGCAGCGGTTGGCAGGAAAGGTTGGAGCAGCCGCGTAGCGCCTGTCGTGCGCCAGGGCGCCAGCCCCTGGCGCGGCAATGGCAGGGTGCATGACTGTCTAGTTCAAAGAATGCATAGAGGCGACTCACATGCCTAAGATTCCTTCGCGCTACAGCTATTTCGCCTATGGTGTTATCCAGGCCGGATTGACCTGCTCCATCGCTGCTGCCATCGCAAGCCTTCCATTTGCAGAAGAAGGCCTGTTCTTTCAGCACTGGCTAAGGTCCTGGAGCGTTTCCTGGCTGACCATGCTGCCGGTTGTCGTGTCGGCCACGCCCATCATTCGCTGCCTGGTCGATCGCATGACAAACCACTCTTAGGTCATACCGTCATATGTCGATGGTCGATGGCCTAGTTGAAATCGATAAACATGTGCCTGTTGACTGTGTCATCGCTCAACTACATTGAAGGCTGCACAAACCAGCACGCATCGGCACCATGACCAAGAACCTGACGCTCGGACATGCGGAAACGGAGGCCGAGATCCGCGCCTGCTTCCCTGTCATGCGGCAACTGCGCCCCAAGCTGCAAATGCCGGAAGACTTTCTCGACACCGTCATGGTGCAAAGTGGACAAGGGTACCGGCTGCTCGCGCTCTGGGACGACGGCAAACCTGTTGCGCTGGCCGGATATCGGCGTCTTGAAAACCTGATCCACGGGCGCTTTCTGTACGTCGACGACCTGATTACCGATGCCGAGGGCCGGGGGCAGGGTCACGGCGAGCGTCTGCTGCAAGCGCTTTGCGAGCTTGGACGCACAGAAGGCTGCCAGCGACTTGTCCTGGATACCGCACTCGCGAACGCGCTGGCCCAGCGCTTCTATTTCCGTTCCGGCCTGCTCGCCAAGGGCCTCCACTTCTGCATGGAGCTGCAATGAAGCTCCTCAACCTGCTGCTGCTCGATTGCTGCCCGCGCCGTGACTATTCCACGAGCCGGCGCTCCGAGTCGATCTGGCGCGGGGATGCCGCGCTCCCTAACATGGAATCGTTCCACCTTCCTCAGCACGGAGAAGCATCATGAAGATTGTCATCATTGGCGGGACTGGCCTGATCGGCTCGAAGACCGTCGCCATTCTGCGCCAGGGCGGCCACGAGGTCATGGCCGCCTCGCCCAGGAGCGGTGTCAACAGCATCACTGGCGAGGGGCTCCAGGAGGCCCTGACCGGCGCCCAGGTGGTGATCGACCTTGCCAATTCCCCATCGTTTGAAGACAAGGCGGTACTGGCATTCTTCGAGACTTCCGGGCGCAACCTTCACGCGGCGGAGACCGCAGCGGGCGTTCAGCACCATGTCGCGCTGTCCATCGTCGGCACCGACCGGACGCCCGAAAACGGCTATTTCCGCGCCAAGGTCGCGCAAGAAAAACTGATAGAGGCCTCGGGCATCCCCTACACCATCATCCGCTCGACCCAGTTCATGGAATTCATCGGCGGCATCGCCGATTCCAGTGCGCAAGGAAATGTCGTCCGCCTTTCGCCTGGGCTGTTCCAGCCGATTGCTGCGGACGACGTCGCCGGACTCGCTGCCGATGTAGCGCTCGCACCACCGCGAAACGGCATCGTCGAGATCGCCGGCCCGGAACGAGCCCCGTTCAACGAGATCGTCGCCCGCTATCTCAAGGCGGTGGGCGACCCGCGTGAAGTCGTGCGCGACCCCGAGGCCCGCTACTTCGGCGGCCGGGTCGAGGAACATTCGCTGGTGCCGTTGGGCGAGGCGCGCCTCGGGCGCATCGGCTTAGAGGAATGGCTGCGTCAATCGCAGCAACGATAGTCCGCAGGGCGCATGCCCACGTAAGCAGCACCGGTTCGTCAGTCCCACATTGAGCAGATCACCAGGAGCAAACATGACCCAACGTACGAATTACTTCCAGCAATCCCCGGAACTTTCCAAGAAGCTCATGGAGTTCGGCGCGCTGTTCCAGAAGACCACGATCGAACAGCCCATTCGCGAGCTTGTCGAGATTCGCGCATCGCAGCTCAATGGCTGCGCGTTCTGCGTCGACATGCATATCAAGATGGCGAAGATCCACGGCGAGCGCGAATTGCGCCTGCATCATGTGGCGATCTGGCGCGAGTCGACGCTGTTCTCGCCGCGCGAACGCGCCGCGCTGGCCTGGACCGAGGTGCTGACCAGGCTTCCCGCCGAAGGCGTGCCCGACGATATCTATGAGCGCGTGCGCACCCAGTACAGCGAGAAGGAACTGTCTGACCTCACCTTCCTCGTGGGGGCGATCAATACCTGGAACCGCCTGAACGTGGCATTCCGCATGGTGCCTGGGTCGTCGGACAAGGCGTTCGGGCTCGACAAGGCCAACCTGGAGTGATGCCATGAAGACGGTCACTTCCGTTGCGGCAGCACTTGTGTTGTCGTGCCTGACGGTTGCAAAGCCGGCCGCCGCCGCGCCGGAGGCGAGTGTCACGCCCCTGGTCAAGGAAGCGTTGCCCGAATATCCGGGGAAGGAAGCCGAGATGATCATCGTGGAGTATCCGCCGGGCAGTGCCGATCCCGTGCATCGCCATGACGCCCACGCCTTCGTCTACGTGCTCGAGGGCAGCATCGTCATGGGCCTCAAGGGCGGAAAAGAGGTAACGCTCAAAGCGGGGGATACCTTCCACGAAGGTCCCAACGATATCCACACCGTCGGACGCAATGCCAGCAAGACGCAGCCAGCAAAGTTTGTCGTGTTCCTGATCAAGAACAAGGGCGCGCCGATCCTGACGCCGGTGAAGTAGTCGTCGTCCAATTTGGCACCGGCAATGCCGGTGCGCACTGTCCGGCCGGCAAGAGCGGCGCTACCGCATGCTCTTGCCGTGCCGCTGTTTTCCAGGGTGGCGTGAAGGGTTGTGGGACGGAAATTGATACTACGTCGGTTTCTTGGCAATATCACCATCACAAAATCAGGTCCCGGGCAGCGATCTGGTCGGTGGTGAGGGCGGTTGGCCGTGCTGCCTGCCGGCAGTTCGGACCTCGGACCCGCGACCTGCCGCCCCGCCGCGAGATGCGCACCATGCACCTGGGAAAATCGTACACAATATCCGAGTTCACGTTCTGGTCGAGACGGCAACTTTATGCCTCGCTAGCATGCGGTTCGCTGCCCGTAGTCCTTTATCAGTTCTTCGGGCTGAAATGGCTGTCAATCCCGGTCTCGGTTGTGGTGCTGCTGGGCACCGCCACGTCATTCATCGTGGGCTTCCGGAACGTGCAGACCTACAGCAGGGCCCTGGAGGCACAGCAGATCTGGACTGAGATCTTGAACGGCAGCCGGTGTCTGGGTGTGATGAGCCGGGACTTTCTGGCAGGGCAGGCGGCCGGGCGGGATCTGGTTCTCCGGCATTGCGCATGGCTGACGGCGCTCCGCTATCAACTGAGAACCCCAAGGATCTGGGAAAGCGCGGGCAAGGCATCCAACGTGGAGTACCGGAAGTACTACCGGGTTCCAGAGTGGGAGACTCCATTGGACGAGGCGCTTGCGCGTTATCTGCCACAGGCCGAACTCGACTCGCTTGCGCACGTCGAGAGCAAGACAAGCCGGTTGCTGGGAACGCAGTCAGCGACGATCAGGCGGTTCCTTGACGCTGGCGAGATCGGCAATACCTTCTATCTGGAGTTGGTAGGATCGATCAGAGGCTTCTTCGCGCAGCAAGGACGGGCGGAGCGTATCAAGGACTATCCGTATCCCAGGCAATATGCGGTCGTCAACAAGCTCTTTGTCCGTACGTTTTGTCTGCTACTGCCTTTGGGCATTCTTACAGAGTTCGAAAAGCTCAATGCCAGCGTTTCAGGCGTCATGCATGGCAACATGATCTGGCTGGTCATTCCATTTAGCACGATGATCTCCTGGATGTACCTCGCGCTGGAGCAAGTGGGCGAAAGCACGGAGAACCCGTTCGAAGGAAACGCCAATGATGTGCCCATGGCACAGATCTGCCGGAAGATCGAACACGAACTCATGGACATGCTTGGCGAGAAGTGCGATATCCCCGCGCCAACGGCCGGGCACGGTATTGTCCTCTGACCACTCAAGGTTATCGCTTTCCCACCTCCGACCACTTAGTCAGGCATTCTGTCATGTCTGCGGGCCGTGCGTCGTCTTATCGCTCAGTGCGCAGCCGCGATCGACAGCTTGCGAGTCGGCGTTTCGCGGTCGCGGTAGATCGCCCAGGTAACGGCGGCGGCGACCGGGCCGACCGGCACGTTGATGTAGAAGATCCACGACCACGCGTAGCCGTCGGTTAGCCAGCCGCCCAGCGCCGGGTTGGCGATGGGGCCGAAATTTCCATACGACCGACTTTATTTCTCGCGATCACAAGGCCATGACGCGGCTGACCGATCTGCCCCTATAATGCTTGATAATGCAACGATTGATCGAGCAATAAAATGACCCCACAGCCAGATAAGTCTGAGGCCAACGGCCAGGTGCTGCCGTTTCGCGAGTCCCTGCTGGCCATGCTGGGCGTGGCCTTTGTGGTGATGCTGGTGGCGCTGGACCAGACCGTGGTCGGCACGGCGCTGCCGACCGTGGTGGCCGAGCTGCAAGGCTTCGAGTACTACGCCTGGGTAGCCACGGCCTACCTGCTGACATCGGTGATTACCGTGCCGGTGTTCGGGCGGCTGGGGGACTATTACGGGCGCAAGCCGTTCGTGCTGGCATCGATCGTGGTCTTCTCGGTGGCCTCGGCGCTGTGCGGCATGGCGCCGAGCATGCCGTTCCTGGTGCTGGCGCGCGCGCTGCAGGGGATTGGCGGCGGCATGCTGGTCGGCACCGCCTTTGCCTGCATTGCCGACCTGTTTCCGGATACGCATGTGCGGCTGCGCTGGCAGGTGATGATGAGCGCGGCATTTGGCATTGCCAATGCGGTGGGGCCGTCGCTGGGCGGGCTGCTGACGGAGTGGTACGGCTGGCGCGCGGTGTTCTATGTCAACCTGCCGATTGGCGTGCTGGGGCTGTGGTTTGCGTGGCGCTACCTGCCGCACCTGCGCCAGCAGGCGCACAGCGGGCCGATCCGCGTGGACTGGCTCGGTGCCTTGCTGATCGCAGCCGGGCTGGGGTGCGTGCAGCTGAGCGTTGAACTGCTGCCGGCGCGCGGCTTCGATGCCAATACGGGGGGCTTGCTGGTGCTGGCGGCGATGGCACTGGTGGCGCTGTGGCAGTGGGAGCAACGCTGTGCCAACCCGATCCTGCCGGTGGAGATGTTCCGCAACCCGGGGCTGGCGCCGTTGTTCCGGCTGGCGGTGTTCACGGGCTTCACCATGTTCGCGCTGCTGCTCTATGCGCCGCTGCTGTTCCAGGGCGGCTTTGGCTATTCGCCGAAGGAGGCGGGCATCCTGATCACGCCGCTGGTGGTCTGCATCACCGCTGGCAGCATTCTCAACGGGCGCATCGTTACGCGCATCCGTCGCCCGAATACCATGCTCTATGCCGGCTTTGGCATGCTGGCGGTGTCCTGCCTGGGCCTGTCGCAGGCGACGCGCAGCATGCCGCACGGCGTCTTGCTGACGATCATGCTGATCGGCGGGTTCGGGCTCGGCTTTATCATGCCGAACCTGACGGTGTTTGCGCAGCAGACGGCAGGGCGCGAACACCTTGGCATTGCCACGGCCATGCTGCAATCGCTGCGCATGGTAGGCGGCATGGTGGGCACCGCGATCGTGGGCACGCTGGTCACGCGCAGCTATACCGGCGGTGTGGAACATGCGCTGTCCGCCGCCAATGCCGGACAATGGACGGCGCGCATGGCGGATCCGCAGATGCTGATCGACAAGGCGTCGCAAGTCGCGTTGCTCGGCCAGCTGGAGCAAGCCGGGCACAATGGCGCACTGTTGCTGGAACAGGCGCGCGTGTCGCTGGTCACTGCCATCCACCTTGGCCTGGTGGTGGCTGCGGTGGCCGCCGCGCTGGGCGTGTGGTGCGCCCGCCGGGTGCCGTCGATCAAGCTGACCCGGGCGCCGGCGCCCGCCATGGCCGCCGACTGAAGCGCCGGCCAGCAACGTAACCTGAGGAAAATGGATGGAACTGGAGCGACAAAGCGTGGCCGTACTGCAGCAGTTCGGCCGCACCTACCGCGCCTACGCGGCTGCGTTCGAACAGCGCCTGGGGCTGCCGCTGCCCCGCTGGCGCATCCTGCATGCGCTGCATCACCAGGAGGGCGCGATCGGCCAGAAGGCGCTGGCTGACCTGGTCGGCATGGACCCCGGCGCGCTGACGCGCCAGCTCAAGGCCATGCAGGAACTTGGCTGGGTGGAGCGCAGCACCTCGGAACGCGACAACCGCGTGACCCATGTCACGCTGTCACGGACCGGCCAGCAGGTGGTGGCGCACGCCATGCCGCTGCGCTCAGCCTTTCTGGAGGATGTGCTTGCCGAGGTGTCGCCGTCGACCATGCGCGAGCTGTCGCGCGGCCTGGCGCGGCTGGAGGCCGGCATCGCATACGCGCAGGCCCACGCGGCACAGGCAGCCGACGCCGCCTGATACGGCCGCGGCCGTGCCGCCGGCGCTCAGGCAGTCAGCAGCATGCCGTTAAGCGCCGCAAATTCAAACAGTTCCCGGTCGTTGGTGACGCCGAGCTTCTGCATGGCGCAGTTCTTCTGCCGGCTGATGGTCTTGACGCTGCGGCAGAGCAGGACGGCGATCTCGCTCACGGACCGTCCGGTCAGGTACAGCCGCAATACTTCCATTTCACGCCGGGACAGGCGCTCCGCGCCGGCCTGGCCGGGTGCGGCCGGATTGCCGGGATCGGCCTGCGACAGCACTTCAAGCGCGGATTTGCCGATGTAGTGGAAGCCCCGCTGGATACGGCAAACCACGGTCACCAGTTCTGACAGCGGCGAGTCCTTGAGCAGCAGGCCGTGCACCTGGGTGTCGAGGATGGAGCGCAGCACCAGCGGATTGGTGATCATGGTCAGCACGATCACGGCCAGTGACGGATGCCGCCGCCGCAGGCTGGCAAGCAGGCGCAGGCCGTCGCTGTTGCCCTCGCCGTGCGCGGGCATGTGGTAGTCGGTGATCACGACATCGGGACGCAGGCTTTCCACGCTGTTCAGCAAGGCCGTCGCGCTGGTCACGCAGCCGCACACCTCCCACCCGGTCTGGGTATGCAGGCGGTCCGCGACGGCCGCGCTGACCAGGGGGTGGTCGTCGGCAAGCAGGATCCTCAATGTCATCTGGTTGCTCCTCGATTCTTGTTCGTGGCAGCGCCGGCATCAAGAAAACGCCGCACGTCAGCGAGACGTGCGGCGCAAAAACGACGCCAAACAATACGACGCCAGACAACTGCGTGCATTGCCCCGGGACCGGGCCAAACGGGAGACGGCCGGACCGCAGCAATGCCATTGCAGGATATCGGCCGCGCGGTCTGGCGAAACTAGGAGGATTCGCAAAGCGCCGCCGTGGCGCAGCGGCCTGCACCGGGCAAAGTGGCGCGAGTGTAGCGCAGGGTCAGCGCTCGAAAAAATGTCTCAAGACTGTAATAAGAACGCCGCCGCCGCCGCCGCTGCGCAGCCAAAGCAAAAGGCGCTGGCGCCATCGGGCTGCCAGCGCCTTGCGGGCGCCGCTGCTGCGGGCGTTGCGTCAGGCCAGCGCGGATTGCGCGTGGGCTGCGGCGCGCCCGTTGCGGCGGCTGTCGATGGCCTTGAGCGGGTCGCGCAGCACGGCGCTGCCGACATCCATGATGTCGCGCAGCACGCCCTTGTCGCCGCTGCGCTCCGGTGCCCAGAAATGCAGTGCCGCCCATTCCGGGAAGCTGCTCGGCGGTGCCAGCAGGCGCGTCTTGCGCTCGCGCGTGACCAGCGGCACGTTGAAGTCCAGCACCGGGCAGATGCCCCCGGCCGAATGCAGCAGCGTGATCTGGGTATGCCATGACGGGACCACGGTCTCGCGATGCCCCGGAGTGCTGGCCTGGCGGCTCAGGAAGGCTCGCAGCGGGCTGCCGGCCTCGCAGTCTTCCTGCAGCAGGATCCAGTCGCTTTCGCCTTCGTCATGGCTGCCGCCGCGCGTGGCGCTGACCAGCCGGCGCGGCGTGGCCATGATGTTGTGCTGGCGCACGCGTTCGGGGTCGTGGCCGCTGTCGACGATGAAGGCGCAGTCCAGTTCGCCGCTGCCGAGATGGCCGGCAAGGGTGGCGTCGGCGATCACCGGGCGCGTGATAAAGCTGTCTCGCGGAAACTGCTCGCACAGTGCGGTCAGGATCTCGGTGATGACCGGGTCGCCGATCGACGATGAAAAGCCGATCGAAACGCGCCTGCCGTCGGCACGGCGCTTGCTCAGGCCAGGCTCGCCGGGGCGCACCAGCTGGTTCCATTTGGCCAGGATCTGCCGCGCCGTCTGCTCCAGGCGCAGCGCATGCGGTGTGGGTTCGAGCATCCCGTTGCGCTTGACGAACAGCGGATCGCCGGTGATTTCGCGCAAGCGCGCGAGGCTATAGGCCACCGTCGGCACGCGTCCCTGCGTGCAGGCCGCAACGGCGCTGAGGTCCCGGTATTCCATGACCAGGACAAAGACATGCAACAACTTCGTGCTGACGTGACGCATTCCGACTTCTCCCGATCCATGACTTTGTTTTCTTTATTTTCTTGTTGGTCCGACACCTACAGCGCTGGGTCGGACAAAGGGCGCAAGCGCGGCCTGGTGTCAGGGCAATGATCCGGTCCCTGACAGTGACAGGCGCAAGCGACATGCACGGCGCGCGCTGCGGGCATGTCCGGATGAAAAAAAGGTGGGCAAAAGCCCGGGCAGGATGCTGCGAAAACGCATGGCACGACTCCTAAATGTCCGACTTGCGTCGACAAATGGCGCAGTGACGATTCGATCCTTCAGGCCCGGTACTGTTGGCAGCGTGAACGCGCACCAGTCTGGGTGGTGCGGGCTGCCTGGCCGCTCTTCTGCCGGCGCCGCCAGGGCGCCGCGCGAAGGCGTGCGAAATTTAGTTGTGCCGAGGAATCTTAATACATGCTCAGCAAAAGTCATAGAAACTTGAATTGATGACAGTCTTCTAATTTTGTTTAGTACCTCTTTGTCTGTACATCAATACATGGCTTGAAATCGGGGCCACCGGGCGATTCATGCACGATTACAGCCGTGCAGAAGGTCGTCATGCCCATGTGTTATGGCGGCCGGCATCTTCGTTTCCGCGATGCGCAGTGAGAATGATCTAACTGGATTCCAAATTGGCTTAACGAAATTTGGCAATGCGCGCCAGCGCCGGCGGCAGCTTGCGCAGAGATAATTTTCTTAACTCGCGCAGCGAAGACACTGAATTGCTTTTTGGCGCGGCCGTGGGCTAACGTAGGGCTAGAGTCGGCACAGTTGGCGGCGCGGCTGGCGCCGCTTGTCGCCCGCCGTTGTGATGCGGAGAGATTCGTGAACAGACGGTATTCGGAAGAGCAGATCCGCAGCTACCTGGCCGAGGCGGCCAGCGGCGTGCCAGTGCGTGAGCTGTGCGCGCGCTATGGTTTCAGCGATGCTTCGTTCTACGGATGGCGTGCCCGTTACGGCCAGCCCAGCCAGGGTGATGTACGTGACGGCCGCAAGCTGCGCGAGCTGCAGGAAGAGAATGCCCGGCTCAAGAGTATGCTTGCGGATGCGCTGCTCAAGCTTGAGCTGATGCGCAACCGTACCGGCCGCCGCAATGGCACTGGCAAGGATCGCTAGCGGCGGACGGTTCTTGCAATGCGCCGCGGTGTCGCTTCCACGTGCCGCGGAGGGTTCTGGAGTATTGGTTTGACGAAGTTTCTGATCAAGGCGGGCGTGCTGGCATGCGCCGCCATGGTGGTCGTCCCCGCGTGGGCGGCCAGTGCTGCATCGGCGGCCGCGGCCGCCGGCACTCCGATGGTGGCCCCGCCGCCGCCACGGATGCTGGACGAAGCCACGGCCGTGGTGGAAGGACCTGATGGCAAGGTGTCTGCGTCGCAGCGGCAGCACTGCCAGTCATTGCTGGACCAGATCAACGCGCTGCCCGGCGGGCCGCAGTGGTCCACCGGCAAGTCGTCGGTAACCACTGCCGACGGGCGCACATATCCGACACTGGAACGCCAGGCAGACCGCAAGCGCCTGGAAGAGGCGTATCGCCAGGAATGCACGCAGCAGCGCCGCTGAGGCGCCCCCCGGCAGCAGGCCGTCACCTGCGTATTTGTGGAGAGCCGACATGCACCGTTTCAAACACCTCTTCGCATGGTGCCTGGCGCTGATGCTGATGGCGCCGCTCGGGCCAGCGATGGCGCAGTCCAAGCTGAGCAATGCCCAGCTTGACCAGCTGACCGCGCCGATTGCCCTGTATCCCGATGCGCTGCTGTCGCAGGTGTTGATGGCTGCCACCTATCCCGCCGACGTCGCAGCTGCGGCGCAATGGTCCAAGGCCAATCCCAGCCTGTCTGGCGATGCCGCGACCAAGGCGGTCGCCAGCCAGGCCTGGGACCCCAGCGTGCAGTCGCTGGCCGCGTTCCCCTCCGTGCTCGACATGATGGGCCGCCAGCCGCAGTGGGTGCAGTCGGTCGGCGACGCGTTCCTGGCCCAGCCCAACGACGTGATGGATTCCGTGCAGCGGCTGCGGGTGCAGGCGCAGAAAGCTGGCACGCTGAAGACGACCGAGCAGCAGAAGGTCGTGACGCAGACCACCGGCGGCACCACGATCGTGCAGATCGAGCCGGCCAATCCGCAGGTGGTCTACGTGCCGACCTACAACCCGACCACGGTCTACGGCACCTGGGCGTACCCCGCGTATCCGCCGGCCTATTACCCGCCGCCGCCCGGCTCCGTGTTTGCCACGGCACTGGTAACGGGCATCGGCTTCGGGCTTGGCGTGGCGGCGGTCGATGCGATGTGGGGCGGGTTCAACTGGAATAGCCACGACGTCAACATCAATGTGAACCGCTACAACAACATCAACGTCAACCAGCGCCTGGACGTCAACCGTGCCAACGTGAACTGGCAGCACAACCCCGCCAACCGCGGCAACGTTCCCTACAACAATGCGGCGGTGCGCGGTCGCTATGACCAGCAGCGCCAGTCTGGCCTCGCCAGCCGCCAGCAGGGTGTTCAACCCGGCCAGCGCGTAGGGGCCGCCGGCGGCGGGGTGCAACGCCAGCCTTCCCAGCGCGACCAGGCGCGAGAGCGCGCCGCGCAGTCGTTCGAGGGCCGTACCGGACAATCCATACCGGGCCATGCGGGCGGGGTGGCAGACCGCTCGCGCCCGGGTGCCGCCGGCGCTGGCGTGCAGAATCCGCGGCCGGCCGGTGCTGACCGCCAGCGCGCAGACCAGGCCCAGGCCCGCGACCGTGCCCGCAATGCCAACCGGGACAGCGCGCTGCGCGATGCCGGCAACGGCGACCGCATGCGCCAGCAGACCCAGCGCGCGGCGATGCCGCACCGGGAAGCGCCGCAAGCGCGCCCGGCCGGGCTCCACCAGGGCGGCGTGCACCAGGGCGGTGGACTGGGCGGCGGCGGTGGAGGCCGGCTCGGCGGCGGCGAACATTTCGGCCATGGTCGGAGGTAAATCATGATGCACATGACCGCTAATCCCTTCTCTGCCGCAGCCCGAGCGCTGCGCACGCTCGCGGCGGCCGCGGCCCTGTCCCTGTCCCTGCCGGCGATGGCCCAGCAGGTCTTCCCCAGCCCTGACGCTGCCGCCGAGGCGCTGGGTGATGCCATCGCGCGCAGCGACGGCGACGCATTGCAGCGCGTGCTGGGCAAGCAATACCAGTCGCTGGTGCCGGAGGGCTCCATCAACCGCGACGACGTCTACGAATTCCTTGGCGCCTGGGCGCGCCACCATGCCGTGCAGCCCGATGGCGAGCGCCGCGCGCTGATCGCGGTCGGGCAGAGCGGATGGACCTTCCCCGTGCCGCTGGCGAAGCAGAAGGGCGGCTGGCAGTTCGACTTGCGTGCCGGCCAGCAGGAAGTGCGCCGCCGCCGGCTCGGGCGCAATGAACTGGTGACGATGGAAACGCTGCTGCAGCTGGCCGATGCCCAGCAGCGCTACGCGGAGCAGGTGGGGCAGGGGCGCTACGCGACCCAGTTGATCAGCGCGCCGGGCAAGACCAACGGCCTGTACTGGCCCGCGGCCAGCGAGCAGGACGCGAGCCCGATCGGCCCCGATGCGCTTGCCATGGGCCCGGATACGCCCGCCGCGGATGCTTTCTACGGCTACCATTACCGGATCCTGCCGCCGGCCAAGGGCAGCGACGCCAAGTACGGCCTGATTGCCTGGCCGGCCCGCTATGGCGATACCGGCGTGCATACCTTCATGCTCGGCAGCGACCGCGTCTTCTATGAGCGCGACCTCGGGCCCGGCACGGCATCGCGCGCCAAGACCATCCGCAGTTTTTCGCCTGCCGGCTGGCAGCGCGTGGCGGACCGCTGAGCCCTTGGCCCCAGAGCCCCGGCCAGCCGCCTAGGCCAGCCGGGGTTCGCCGAACTCCCCGCCGTAGGCTTCTGATCTGGCCGCCGCCGGCCGCGGGACCGGATCCAGGTCGGCATAGACCGCGGCCAGCCCGTCGCGGTCGATGATGCGCAGGTGCCGCTGGCGCACCGAGATCAGCCCGACCGAGGCAAAGCGCGACAGCAGCCGCGACACCGTTTCCAGGGTCAGCCCAAGCAGGCTGGCGATGTCCGTGCGCGACATGGCCAGCGTCAGCGCGCCGTCGCGGTTGCCGTCGCGGCGCGCCTGCTCGCCGGCGAGGTCGAGCAGCAGCATGGCCAGGCGCTGTGGCGCCCTCATCGACCCCACCGCCACCAGCAGCACGCGTTCGCGCTCGGCGTTGCGGCGCATCGCTTCCAGCACCGTTTCACGGAATGGGGCGGACTGCATGAGGGTGCGCAGGGATTCGACCGAGACCGCACAAACCACTGCATCCTGCAGCGCGATTACACCAGTCCCATAGACCGGACCTTCGTGCGGCTCAAGCCCCAGCACATCGCCGGGCAGCGAAAAACCCGTTACCTGCCGCCAGCCCAGCGGCGATTCATAGACCTGCTTGGCGCTGCCATGGCGCAGCGGGTAGACCGTCAGCGCAGGGCGGCCCTGGCGGAACACATGCTCGCCGGTGCGCACTTCTACCCGCTCCGGCTGCAGCGCCATCGGCACGTGCGGCAGGGGAGCTTGCGCCCCGGCATTGTGGCAAACGTGGCGAAAGAGGCAGAGCAGGCAGGCTGGGGCGCCGTTGTCCGGCATGGTGTCATTGTCCTCCGGTGACGATGGCCAAGTATAAAACGTCGGCAACGCAAGCCATCTCGCTGCGATCTGCATTCTTTCGTGTGGCTAGTTTAAAAATTTCGCATTGCGGGCGCGAGGCTCGTTGCGTTTGTGCCATAAGCGCGGGAGTACGCCGGCGGGCGTAATGCTGATTGTGATATGCTGCATTGCAACAATAAAGGCACAGGAGGAGATCGCGTCACACGATCAGGAGTCCTCATGACCAAAAGCTTTGCCGCTGACTGGCACGCGCAGATCCGGCGACTGAGCCGTGCGCAAGCCCGCACGGAAGCCCAGGTGAAGTCCTGGCTGGACCGCGTGGATTCGCTTAATCCGCTCACGCCGGCTCGGCCTGACCGCCCGCCGGGCAAGCTCCGGCCCGCCCGGCCAGCACCCGCGCCGGGTTCCCTGCCCGGTACCTGGCAGGCGCACAGGCTGCGCCTGGCGCCGCTGCCGGGCGAACTGGTGCCGCAACTCTCGTATCACCTCTACATACCGTCCAAGGCCCATCGCGGCCCGTTGCCGGTGGTGGTGGTGCTGCATGGCTGCCGCCAGACGCCGGATGACCTGTCGGCCGGCACCCGCATGAATGCGCTGGCCGAGCGCGAGGGATTTATCGTGGCCTACCCGCAACAGCCCTTGCGGCGCCAGGTACAGCGCTGCTGGCAGTGGTTCGACCTGGGCGCCGCCGAGGGCGGACGCGAGGCGCAGGCGGTAGCCGCGCTGATCGATGCGCTGGCTGCGCGCCACGACGTGCGCGAGCGCGAGATCTACCTGGCCGGCATGTCCGCCGGCGCGGCCATGGCCGCGGTGGTGGCGTTGCGCTACCCGGGCAAGGTGGCGGCCGCGGCGCTGCATTCCGGCGTGGTCATCGGCGCGGCCGACAACCCGCGCGCCGGCCTGCGGGCCATGCAGCAAGGCTCGGCGGCCGATCCGTCATGGCTGCTGGATGCCGCCGGCGTGACACCGGGCGGTCCCGAGATGCCCGCGCTGGTGATCCACGGCCTGGCCGACGACGCGGTCCATCCGGTCAATGGCCGTCTGCTGGCCCGGCAGTTCCTGGCTTACAACGGCCTGGAAGACCGGCTCGCCGGTACGCCCGCGCAGTCCGACCCGGAAGACGAAGCGCCGGGCCGGTCCCATGAATACCGCTTCGGGCGCTGGCGCCGCGACCTGGTCACGCTGGTGGAAGTGGAGGGCCTGGGCCACGCCTGGAGCGGCGGCGATGCCAGCTATGGCTACCACAGCGATATCGGCCCGGATGCCAGCACGCTGATGTGGCAGTTTTTCAGCCAGCACCGGCGTTGAAGTCGGGCAGCACCAATGCGCATCAAGCGCGCACAAAAAAGGGAGGGCGCCTGCCCTCCCTTTTTCGTTGCCGCAGCCGCGTCAGCCGCGCGAGCGGTCCTTGACGAACAGCGCAGTCACCATGCCCAGCACGCACAGCGCGACCACATAGTGGGCCGGCGCCAGCGAATCCTGCTTCAGCATCAGCGTGACGACCATCGGCGTCAGCCCGCCGAAGATCGCATACGACACGTTGTACGAGAATGACAGGCCCGAGAAGCGCACCTGCGCCGGGAACGCATTGACCAGCACGAACGGCACCGCGCCGATGGTGCCGACCAGGAAGCCGGTCAGCGCATAGAGCGGCAGCAGCAGGTCGGGGCGGGTGAAGAGCGTGGTGTAGAACATGTAGGCGCAGATGGCCAGCAGCAGGCCGCCGACGAACAGCGTGCGGCGCGCGCCGATGCGGTCGGCCAGTGCGCCGGAGACGACACAGCCGACCGTCAGGCACAGCGTGGCGACGCTGTTGGCGACCAGCGCCGTGCGCGCGTCAAAGCCGTACAGCTTCTGCAGGAAGGTGGGCGTCATCAGGATCACCACCACGATGCCGGCCGACAGCATCCAGGTCAGCAGCATCGACACCGCGACGCTGCCGCGGTGGTTGCGCACCACCGACTTCAGCGGCATTTCCGCGGCCAGCGCCTTGCGCTTCTGCAGTTCGGCGAAGACCGGTGTCTCATGCAGCCAGCGCCGCAGGTACATCGAGGCGATGCCGAACGCGCCGCCGATCAGGAACGGCACGCGCCAGCCGTGGTCGGCCAGCTCGGCCGGGGTGAAGACGCTGTTGATGCCGGTGGCGACCAGCGAACCCAGCAGGATGCCGGCAGTCAGCCCCGCGGTCAGTGTGCCGCAGGCATAGCCGACATGGCGCGCCGGCACGTGCTCCGATACGAACACCCAGGCGCCGGGCACTTCGCCGCCGACGGCCGCGCCTTGCAGGATGCGCAGCACCAGCAGCAGCACCGGCGCGGCCAGGCCGATCGACTGGTAGGTGGGCATCAGGCCCATCAGCAGCGTGGGCACCGACATCAGCAGGATCGACAGCGTGAACATCTTCTTGCGGCCGAGCAGGTCGCCGAAGTGAGCCATGATGATGCCGCCCAGCGGCCGGGCCAGGTAGCCGGCCGCGAAAATGCCGAAGGTTTGCAACTGGCGCAGCCAGTCCGGCACCGACGGCGGGAAGAACAGCTGCCCGATGACCGTCGCGAAAAAAACGAAGATGATGAAGTCGTAGAACTCAAGGGCGCCGCCGAGCGCGGCAAGGGCAAGGGTCTTGTAATCCTGGCCGGTCAGCGGGCGCGCGCTGGCTCGCGGCGCGCCGACACCTGCGGCGGTACTGCTGGTGGTAGACATGAATGGACTCGCATGGAAGAGATCGCATGCGAAGCGTGCAGCACGGAATACGTGATGGGTGTGGCCGGAGGGTACAGCGCAGGGGAGGCAGGCATAATGTGGCGGGTAAGCCGCAGGCTTGCGACGAAACGCTTCGCAAAGGACGTAAAGATTACCAGATCGGCCCATGCGGCGTTGAGAGGTCAATTCTGATTTCTTTGCTTTGTCCGAAACCGTTGCCATAATGTCGAAAAATGTGAAATCCGGGGCACAAACCATTGTGCAGCGCCGGAATGCGGGGTCAGATCTTCTGGAACGACATGGCTTTCAAGCAATCCATCCAGGCAGTGGCTGCCACGCCACGCGGGCGGCTGGCGACGCGCGTCGCCGGCGGCGTGGTCGCGGCGCTCGCGGTGTTTGGGCTGGCCGGGTATTTTGGCGGCCCGCCGCTGCTCAAATACCTGGTTGAAAAGAACGCGACCGAGGCGCTGGGGCGCAAGGTCACGCTGGGCAAGGCCCACGTGCGCCCGTTCGAGCTGGCGGCCACGCTGACCGATCTCACTATCTATGAGCGCGATGGCAAGACCCCCGCGCTGACGCTGGGCGAGGCCGAGGCCAATACCTCGCTGGCCTCGGTCTGGCACCTGGCGCCGGTGGTGGACAACCTCCACGTCGACCGGCTGGCCGTGCACGTGGTGCGCGGCGCCGACGGCCGCATCAGCTTTGCCGATGTCCAGGAGAAGCTTGCGGCCCTGCCGCCCAAGCCGCCCGATGCCAAGCCGGCGCGCTTTTCGGTCAACAACATCGCGGTTACCGGCAGCAGCTTCGGCTATGACGACAAGCAGCTCGGTTCCAGCCTGCGCGTCGACAACCTGACGCTGACCCTGCCGTTCCTGTCGAACCTGCCGCATGACGTCGAGATCGTGACGCGGCCCACGCTGAGCGCACGGGTCAACGGCACGCCGCTGGCGCTGGACGGCGAAGTGCTGCCGTTTGCCGATTCGCGCCAGACCCGGCTCAAGGTCAACCTTGACGGCCTGGAGGTCGCGCGGCTGATGGCGTTCGCGCCGCCGCTGCGCGATGCCGAGGTCAGGTCCGGCAAGCTCGATACGCGCCTGACCGTGGCCTTCCGCCAGCAGAAGGACACGCAGGAGATGCTGGTGATGGGCACGGCCGCGTTGCGCGATGCCGAGGTCGTCACGCGCGCCGGCCAGCCGCTGGTCAAGAGCGGCCGCCTGGCGGTGGATATCGGCAAGCTCGAGCCGCTGGCCCACCGCGCGCAGCTGCGCAGCGTGGAGATCGAGGGGCTGGGCGTGGAAGCCGCGCGGCGCGCGGATGGCTCGCTGAACCTGGCCACGGCGTTCCTGCCGCAGGCGGTCAGCAAATCCACGGATGGCGTGGCGCCCGCGCCGGCGGCTGCCCCTGCCGCCGCACCGGCGCCTGCTTCGGCGCCCGCAGCGGCCGCCGCCTCGGGGGTGCAGGCGGCGCCGGCCAAGGCGGCGCCAAAAGACGTGCCGTGGCGCTATGCGGTCGACCGCATCGTCGTCAGGCAGGCCCGGCTGGGCTTTGAAGATGCACTGGCACCGTCGGGCCCGGGCAAGCTTGCACTCGGCCCGCTCGATGCCGAGGTCAAGGGCTTTGCCGGCACCGACGGCGACAAGCCGGCCAGGATCGAGGCCACGCTGACCGTGGCCGATGGCCAGACCCTGCACCATGCCGGCGACCTGCTGCTGCGCGACGGCTCGATGGCCGGCACGCTGGAAACCACCGGCCTGCGGCCGCAGGGGTTTGCCGCATGGTGGCCGCGCGAGCTGCGCAGCCAGTTCGGCACTACCGCGGTCAATGCCGAACTGAACTACCGCATGTCGTGGGGCACGCCGCAGTTCCAGTTCGTGCTGGAAAAATCGCGGCTGGAACTGGCGCCGCTCTACGTGGCCACGCGCGATCCGGTGACGATGCCGGCGGCCGCCGCACGCGATGCCGATGCCAGTGCAAGACCCGCCGGCAACGACAATGCCGCCCCGCGCGGCGCACGCCGCGCGCGTGAGCGCGCCGCCGACCGCGAGGGCGCCAACCTGCCGCTGCTGCAGGCTGAAAAACTGGTGCTGGACGATATCCAGTTCGACCTGGCCAAGCAGACCTTCGCCACCAGCCAGGTCACCCTGGCCAAGCCGCAGCTCGCTGCCACGCGCGACCACAGCGGCGAGCTGATCGAGATGGCGCGCCTGTGGGCTACCGAATCGGCGCAGCAGGTGCGCGCCACGCCGCGCCGGAATGGAGCGGCGGCCGCACCCGCCACCAACGGCAAGCCAGCGGGTGGCGGCTGGAAGGCAGACATCGGCAAGGTCACGGTGGAAGGCGGCAGCGCCCGCCTGGCCGACTACCAGCCGGCCGGGGCCAACCGCGGCCGCCCGGTGATCCACCAGTTCCGCAATATCGCGCTGAGCACCGGCGCGGTCGCCTGGCCGCTGACGCCGGCGGCGGTGCCGCTCAAGCTGCATGCCGAATCCGGTCGCCGCGGCGTGATCGGCGTCGATGGCACGGTGTTGCCGACCGTCCCCGCCAGCCGGCTGCAGCTGGACCTGCGCGAGGTCGAGGTGAGCCCGCTCCAGCCCTACATGGCTGACCGCTTCAACGCCGCCCTGCGCACCGGCACGCTGACGGCAAAGGGCAAGCTCAATGTCGATGCGCCAACCGGCAAGCCCATCGCCGCGCAGTTCAGCGGCAACGTGCAAACCGGCAACGTGCGCACGGTGGACCGCGTCAGCGGCGAAGACTTCCTGCGCTGGCGTTCACTGGCGGTGTCGGGCATCGACTTCGCCATGGACGAGAGCAAGGGCCCGATGCGCGTGAGCCTGGGCAATGTCGCGCTGTCTGACTTCTATGCCCGCGTGATCCTGAATGCCAACGGCCGCCTGAACCTGCAGGACGTGATGGCCGGCGGCGCCGAGAAGGGCGAGGCGGCGCCATCCACCAGCCTGACGCAGGCCAACCCGGCCTCGGCGCCGGCAACGCCGCCGGTGCAGACCGGTGATACGCGCACGGCCCAGGTCGAGCAGAAGCCGGGCGGGCCCAAGCCGCAGGTGCGCATCGGCGGGGTCTCGGTCGAGAAGGGCAATATCAATTTCTCGGACTTCTTCGTCAAGCCCAACTACACGGCCAACCTGACCGGCATGAAGGGCAAGGTGTCCAAGGTGTCGTCGGGCGACCCCACGCCGGCCGACCTGGTGCTGGATGGCCGCATCGACGACGATGCGCCGGTCAATATCAGCGGCAAGCTCAATCCGCTGGGTGAGCAGCTGTTCCTGGACATTGCCGCCAAGGCCTCGGGCGTGGAACTGACGCGGCTCACGCCGTATGCGGCCAAGTACGCCGGCTACCCGATCACCAAGGGCAAGCTGACGGTGGACGTGGCCTACAAGATCGAGAACGGCAAGCTCGATGCGAGCAACCACCTGTTCCTGGACCAGCTCACCTTCGGCGAGCGCGTCGACAGCCCGGATGCGACCAAGCTGCCGGTGCTGCTGGCGGTGTCGCTGCTGAAGGACCGCAACGGCGTGATCGACGTGAACCTGCCGGTGTCGGGCTCGTTGTCGGATCCGGAGTTCAGCATCGGCGGCGTGATCGTGCGCGTGATCGTCAACCTGCTGACCAAGGCGATCACGTCGCCGTTCTCGCTGATCGCCTCGGCCTTTGGCGGCGGCGGGGGCGAGGAGCTGGGCTATGTCGAGTTCGCGCCCGGCACCGCGGCGCTGACGCCGGCGGCCAGGGACAAGATCACCAAGCTGGGCCAGGCGCTCAACGACAGGCCCGCGCTGCGGCTGGAAATCAGCGGCCGCATCGACCCGGCCACCGACGAGGCCGGCGCGCGCCGCGCGTGGCTGGATGCGCGCGTGGCCGAGCAGAAGCGGCGCGACCAGCGCGACAGCGCCCAGGCGGGCGGCGAGGCCGGCAACGACGAAGCCGGCGAGCAGGGCGCCGAGATCAAGGTCTCGAAACAGGAGTACCCGAAGTACCTGGAGCAGGTCTACAAGCGCACGTCCATGAAGAAGCCGCGCAACTTCGTCGGCTTCACCAAATCCCTGCCGCCCGAGGAAATGGAAAAGCTGCTGATGGCCAACGCCACGGTCACCGAGGCCGACCTGAAGCGCCTGGCCGAGCAACGCGCACTGGTGGTCAAGCAGTCGCTCGAACGCGAGGGCAAGGTGCCGGAGAGCCGGCTGTTCCTGACCGCGCCCAAGCTCAGCGCCGAGGGCATCAAGGACAAGGGCGCGCCCAGCCGCGTGGACTTCTCCATTCGCGGCTAGCCCGGGTGGCGGCGCCGCACGGCGCGGTGCCGCCACGGGCCCGGCCCGGAAAACCGGTATGATTCGGCCCGGACAATCCGTTCCATAGCCGATTCAGGAGTGTGTTTTGCAGCAGGATCAATTGGAAGCCGCCGTCGCCTACAAGACCTGGGTGTGCGTGATCTGCGGCTGGGTCTACGACGAAGAACACGGCTGGCCGGAAGACGGCATCGCCCCCGGCACGCGCTGGGAAGACATCCCCGAGGACTGGCGCTGCCCGGAATGCGATGTCGGCAAGGCCGAATTCGCCATGATCGAGCTGTAACGCCGCACGCACTTTCTTGTCCGGCCGACCCATGCGGGCTCAGCCCCGGGCTTGCGCCAGCATGGCGGCAAGCAGCACATTGGCGCCCGCCTCGAGATGCTCGGGCCTGGCGTCCTCGATCTCGTTATGGCTGATGCCGTCCTTGCACGGCACGAAGATCATCGCCGTCGGCGCCACCCTGGCCAGGTAGACCGCGTCGTGGCCAGCGCCGGTGACGATGTCGCAATGCGCGTAGCCACGCGCCGCGGCCGCGTGCCGGACATGCGCCACAAGCTCGGGCGCGAAGGGCGTCGGCTCGAAGCGCTGGATCGCTTCGACTTCCACCGCCAGCGCGGCACCTGTGGTGCTGCCGCTGGCCAGCGCCGCGCACGCTGCGCGCAGCCTTGCTTCCATCCGGTCGAGCTGGCCGCCATCGAGATGGCGAAGGTCGACGCTGAACTGCACCCGCCCCGGGATGACGTTGCGTGAAGACGGGTGGACATTGACCACCCCGACCGTCCCCCGGCCATGGGGCGCAAAGTCGTTCGCGATCTTCGCCACTTCCTGGAACAGCAACGACGCGCCATGCAGGGCGTCCCGGCGCAGCGGCATGGGGGTGGGGCCGGCATGCGCCTCCATGCCCGTCACCGTGACGTCATACCAGCGCAGGCCAAGCGACCCCGTCACCACGCCGATGACCTTGTCCTCGGCCTCGAGGATCGGGCCTTGCTCGATATGCGCCTCGAAGTACGCGCCAACCTTGTTGCCGACCGGCGCGGTGCCCGCATAGCCGATCGCCGCGAGTTCGCCGGCAACGGACTTGCCGGCGTTGTCGGTTGCCGTCAAAGCGGTGGCTTCGGGGAAAACGCCGGCGAACACGCCCGATCCCATCATCACCGGCACGAAGCGCGCGCCTTCCTCATTGGTCCAGATCGCCAGCTCCAGCGGCGCCTCGGTGGTCACGCCGTGCTGGTTGAGCGTGCGCATGACTTCCAGCCCGGCCATCACGCCATAGCATCCGTCGAACTTGCCGCCGGTGGGCTGGGGGTGTCGATATGGCTGCCGGTCATGACCGGGGCAAGCGCGTCGTTGCGGCCCGCCCGGCGCCCGAAGATATTGCCCACGCGGTCGATGCGCACTGTCAGTCCGGCATCTCGCATCCAGCCGGTGACGAGGTCGCGCGCCTGCCCGTCCAGCGCGGTCAGGGCCAGGCGCGCATTGCCGCCCCTGGGCGTGGCGCCGATCCGCGCCAGGTCCATCAGCGCTTGCCACAGGCGTTCGCCATTGATCGTGATTGCGTTCATACGCCCGTCCCTGGCTGTTGGATGCCGCCGAAGAAGGCCGTTGCATTGGCGGCGAGCGAATCGAGGTGGTAGCCGCCTTCCTGCACGATCAGCGTGGGCAGGCCCAGTGCCGCAACGGCGCGGCCGAGGCGGCCGAAGCCGGCGGTGGACACGTCCACCAGCGACTGCGGATCCTCGCGGTAGATGTCGAAGCCGAGCGACAGCACCAGCGCGTCCGCCTGGAAGCGTTCGATGGCGCCGCGCGCCGTGTCCAGCTTGTCGAAGAAGACGGACTCGGGCGAACGGTGCGGCATCGGCAGGTTGAGGTTGTGGCCGGTGCCAGCGCCGCGGCCGTGCTCATCGTCGAAGCCCGCGACCACCGGATAGAAATTGGTCGGGTCGCCGTGGATCGACACGTAGAGCACATCGGCCCGGTCGTAGAAGATCTCCTGGATGCCCTGGCCGTGGTGCATGTCGGTATCGAGGATGGCCACGCGGCCAAAGCGCGCGCGCAGGGCCTGGGCGGCGATCGCGGCATTGTTCAGGTAGCAGAAGCCGCCCGCCGCGTCGCGCCGGGCATGATGGCCTGGCGGCCGGCACAAGGCGTAGGCGCGGCGTGCGCCGTCCAGCAGCGCGCGGGCGCCGGCCAGCGCGCTCTGCGCCGACCAGTAGGCCGAGCGCCAGGTGTTCAGGCCCACCGGGCAGCTGCCGTCGGCGAGATAGCGCGCGGCCTGCGCCAGCACGCCGCGCAGGGCGTTGGGCTCGCGCACGAAGATATTGGACATGACCTCGTCGCCCCAGTCCTCCGGCAGCTCGCGCCAGCTGGCATGGGCGTCCTGCAGGAACTGCAGGTAAGGCTGGTCGTGCACCGCGGCGAGCGGCGCGAGGCCGTGGTCGGCGGGGGCGTGGAGCGCGAAGCCAAGCGCCTCTGCCGCCTGCACCAGCCGCTGCGCCCGCGCGGGCAGCTCCTGCGGCGAGCGCATCCTGCCGCGCGAGTAGTAGCTCTGCGGATGGTGCAGCAATTGCTCGGGATGGAAAAACGTCAGCATGGGGTTTGCAATGTCCGTGGAAAGGCGTCAGGCCTGCGCGGCTTGCGCGGCCGGTTGTGGTTGCTGGCGCTGGCGTGCATCGATGCCGGCGATGCACAGCAGCGACACGCCGGCCAGCAAGGTGTAGAACACCGCCAGCGGCCACCATTGGCCCTGGAAGCGCTGCGCGAGGATGGTCCCCACCAGCGGTGTCAGCCCGCCCGCCACCGCGCCGCAGACCTGGTAGGACAACGAGATCGCCGAGTAGCGCACGCGCGTTTCGAAGACACCGCTGACAAAGCCCGCGATCACCGAATAGAAGCTCGCCATGCATACCACCGCCAGCGCGATGCCGAGCACGATGGCCGGCGCCTGGCGCGTCTGCACCAGCAGGAACATCGGATAGGGTGAAGCCATCGCCAGCAGCGCGGCCAGCTTGAGGAAGCGCGCGCCGCCAAGCTTCTCTGCCAGCCAGGCGGCCAGCGGCTGCGCCAGGAACTGGATGATGGCGACGGCGAACAGGCAGTCGAGGATCAGCGTCCTGGGCAGCGACAGGTATTGCGTGGTGTAGGCGATCATGAAGGTGTTGGTGAAGTACACCCCCGCAATGCCGATGGTATTGGCGCCGATGCACAGCAGCACCGGCACGCGGGCCGTGCGCCAGACCTCGGCAAGCGGCAGCCTGGCGGTCTTGCGCTGCGCCTGCACCTGCGCGAACTCGGGCGATTCATTCACGCCCAGCCGGATCACCACGCCCACCAGCAGCAGCGCCGCGCTGGTCAGGAATGGCAGGCGCCAGCCCCAGTCCATGAACACGTCGTGCTCCATCGACGTGACCGCGCGGAAAGCCAGCAGCGACAGGATCAGGCCGGCCGGGCTGCCGAGCTGCGCGAACGAGGCGAAAAAGGTGTGGCGGCCCTTGGGGGCATGCTCGCCCGCCATCAGCACCGCGCCGCCCCATTCGCCGCCCACGGCGATGCCCTGCACCACGCGCAGCAGCACCAGCAACACCGGCGCGACCGCGCCCGCGGTGGCGTAGGTCGGCAGCAGGCCGATGCCGATGGTGGCCACGCCCATCATCATGAGCGTGATCATCAGCGCCTGCTTGCGGCCGATGCGGTCGCCCCAGTGGCCGAACACGATGCCGCCGAGCGGACGGGCAAAGAACCCGACCGCGAAGGTGCCGAATGACGCCAGCGTGCTCAGGAAGGGATCGCCGCCGGGAAAGAACAACGGGCCGAACACCAGCGCGGCCGCGGTGGCGTAGATGTAGAAGTCGTACCACTCGATCATGGTGCCGACAAAGGCGGCGGTGGCGGCGCGCACGGGCTGGCGCGTGCCGGAAGGGGACACTTGCATGGACTGGCTCCTCACTATGTTTGTGCCGCTGCATCAGGGGCAGCTGTGGGAGGAGTTATCGCGCGTTGACAAATATCAGTCAAATTTCTATTATTTATTTTTCATATAATTTTAATTTATACGGTGGCGTGATGGAGCGTTCTGCCCTGGACCGGGCCCTGCTGACCGACCGGCTCGACTGGAACCTGCTGCGCACCTTCCTGACCATCGTCCACGAGCGCAGCCTGAGCCGCGCCGCAGTGCGGCTGCATATCACCCAGCCGGCGGTGAGCCTGGCCTTGCGCCGGCTCGAAGAGCACCTGGGACACACGCTGATCGAGCGGCGCGGCAGCAATTTCCGCCTGACCCGGGCCGGCGAAGAAGTGCTGCGCATCGCCACCGACGTCTATGGCAGCGTGGCGCGGCTGGGGGCTGAACTGGCGGAGCAGCAGGACGAAGTCAGCGGCCTGCTGCGGCTGCTGACCGTGAGCCGGATCCATTCCGGCGTCTATGACGAATGCCTGGCCGCGTTCCATCGGCAGCATCCGCGCGTCACGCTGCAGGTGGACGTGATGCGCAGCACCGAGATTGCGGACGCGCTCGCGCAGAAGGCTGGCGGCGTGGGCCTGAGCCTGTACCGGCAGCCGGGCCGGCAGTCGGGCGACGGGTTTGAGCACATGCTGTTCCTGCGCCAGCGCTATGCCATCTTCTGCGGGCGCCATCACCGGCTGTTCGGGCGCACCGGGCTGGCCATTGCCGACCTGCTGGCCGAGACCTTCGTCTCGTTCAGCAGCGACCAGCTTGGCGACGTGCTGGCGCCATTGGCCGTATTCCGCGACCAGCACGGCTTTTCCGGCCAGATCGTCGCGACCTCGCCCAGCCTCGATGAAATCCGGCGGCTGGTGTTCGCGGGCTATGGCATTGGCTGCCTGCCCGAACATATCGTTGCCGACGATGTCGCCCAGCAACGGCTGTGGCGCCTGCCGCCCGAAGAGGGCGTGGCCGATATCGACATGTACCTGCTGTGGAATCCGGAGCGGCGCCAGACGCCGGCCGAGGCCGCGTTCATCGAGCACTTCCGCCACTACGTGGCGCGCTATTCGCTGATGGAGCGGCTGGGAGAGTCAGTGAACGCGCCGCTGGCGGCGTTGCGCGCGCCGACGGCGTGACGGACTACTGCCCGGTTCGCGTACCGGGCAATGTGCAAGAGAAGGCTTGTTGGGGCTAGCCGTGCCGTCGCAGCGTATGCCGGCACAGCCCGGCGCGTTGCCGTTGTGCAGCGCAACGCCGGTAGCGCATCCGGTACGGATGGCTGCAGCGCCAGATGGCCCGCAAGACGGTAATGAACAGCAGCGCCGCCATGACGGCAGCAAGCAGGCCGATCGACATAACGGCCCTCCTCCCCAAAAACCGTCTGTCCGACCTCTGGGGGTCAGATCAGCAGCGGCAATGCCTCTAGCACCAACACCGCAACCAGTGCGCCGATCAGGGCGCCCATGGTCCGGCAACTGATGCGCAGGTATTTGGCGGTCACCGGGATCGAACCCATGGCGATCACGCCTACCAGCGCCATCGGAATCAGGAATACAAGATCATGCGCGGTGAAGTGCATGGCGGTCTCCTGTCTCTCTTTTGTGATTCCAGTATAGGCAGTGTGTGCCCGATGCATGGCTGCGCGCATCGGGATTGTCCCGAACCCGCGAGATGCGGATGCCACCCAGGTACCGATGCGCGCACTTATGACGGTTCAGGCGTTGCGCTGCGTACGCATGCCCCACGTTTTTCGCCATGCGAACCCCGAAGCGGGAAACACGTGTCCTATGCTGATCAGAGACGCGGGGCCCCGTTCCCATTCAAGTCCAATGCCCCGCGGACCGAGAGAGACGGAGGTGGCTATGGAACTTCACATGCAATCGCACCACTACGTGCGGCGGCAGCCGGACTGGACCGCGGCAGCGGTCTCGGGGCTGGCGGCCGGGGCGTTGCTGCTGGTGCTGGAGCTGTTCTGGTCGTCGATGGTGTCGGGCGTGAACCCGTGGATCGCCACGCGCATGATCGCCGGGATCCTGATGGGCCAGGACGTGCTGCAGAGCGCAACGTTTACCGTCGGCACGGTGGCCGCGGCGCTGGTGATCCATTTCGTGCTGGGCGCCGTGCTGGGCATGATCCTGGCGGCCATCATCGCGCCATTCACGCTGGATTCGAGCCTGGGCATGGCAATGCTGGCGGGTGCCGTGTTTGGCATGGTGGTGTACTTCTTCAATTTCTATGTGATGACGCTGGCCTTCCACTGGTTTGTCGAGGTGCGCGGGTGGCATACCTTCATCGGGCATCTGATCTTCGGGATGGCCGCGGCGGCATGCTACTGGAAGCTGGAGAGCAAGGACGTATCGCACTGACAGCGCTTCGGGGCAGGGCGCGGCGAGCGCCGGCTCATGACGGTTGCGTTGCGCGCGCCAGCCCTTGGGCGGGTACGCGCGCAAGGCCTGCGGCGGCCGGAACCAGGGGTTCCCGCCGCCGCTTTTTCTCGCACTGCGCGCTTGTGCAGTGCGACACCAATGCATTGGCATGTCGCCTTGCAGTGACCTGACGGCATGCACTAGTCTTATGTCTACCTGCGTGACTTGCGCATCCCTCGCCGCGCGCGAGGAGGAGGGTGGATATGGCGTTGGCCATCGCACTCGTAGTCATGGTCGTCGCTTCGGTGCTCTTCCATTTCATGAGCCCGTGGTGGGCGACCCCGCTGGCGTCCAACTGGCAGCAGATGGACGACACGCTGACCATTACCCTGGTCATCACCGGCATTTTCTTCATCGGCATCAACCTGTTTGTCGGCTACATCGTCTGGCGCTTCCGGCATGAGGCGCCGCATCCCAATGGCGGCACCGGCCACCGCGCGTCCTACCACCCGGAGAACAGCAAGCTCGAACTGTGGCTGATCGGCGGCACCACGCTGGGCGTGGTGCTGCTGCTGGCGCCGGGCCTGTTCGTCTATGCCGACTACGTGCGCCCGCCGCGCGAAGCGATGGTAATGGAAGTGGTGGGGCAGCAGTGGTCCTGGGCCTTCCGCTTTCCCGGCAAGAGCGGCCAGCTGGGTGCTTCCGATGCGCGCTTTGTCACCGGTGCGAATCCGCTCGGGCTGGACCCCGACGATCCGCGCGGCCTGGACAATATCGTGATCGTCGGACCGGAGGTGCACCTGCCGCTGAACAAGCCGGTCAAGGTGCTGTTGCGCTCCAAGGACGTGCTGCATGACTTCTACGTGCCGCCGTTCCGCGCGCGCATGAACATGGTGCCGGGCATGGTGACGTCGTTCTGGTTCACGCCGACGCAGGCGGGGCGCTTCGATATCCTGTGCGCGCAGCTGTGCGGCGTGGGGCACTACAACATGCGCGGCACGGTGGTGGTGGAAGAACCGGCTGCGTACGAGGCATGGCTGGCCAGGCAGCAGACCTTTGCCATGACGCTGGCGAAGGCCGCGGCACCGCCGGCGGCAATGGCCGCTGCCGCACCCGGCGCCGCGGGCGACGCCGGCACCGTCGAGAAGGGACGCGCGCTGGCGCAGAGCAAGGGCTGCGTCGGCTGCCACAGCATCGACGGCAATCCGGGCGTGGGGCCGACCTGGAAGGGCCTGTACGGCAAGACCGAGACCTTTGCCGACGGCAGCAGCGCCAAGGTGGACGATGCGTTCCTGCACAAGGAGATCACCGACCCCAATGCGCGCCTGATCAAAGGCTTCGGGCCGGTGATGCCGAAGCTACCGATGAGCGAGGATGAGGTCGCGGCGCTGACCGCCTATATCAAGTCGGCCGCCAGCGGCGCGGCGGAAGCCGGCACGGTGGCGCCGGTGGCGCCCGCGGACGTGCCCGCCGGCCCGGCTGCCGCGACCAGCGCCGCCACCACGGCAACCGCTGGCTCTGGGGCGCCCGCTGCCACGCCCGGGGCCGCGTCCGGCACCTATACGACTTCGACGGCCGTGGCCGTGCCGCCCTCGGCGGCACCCGCGCCCGCCAGGAAGTGAGGAGACCCGCATGGCTTATGCCGACGATGCCGCCCATCACGCGCCGCAGAGCTTCTGGACCCGCTATGTCTGGAGCCAGGACCACAAGGTGATCGCCGTGCAGTACACCCTCGTGGCGATCGTGGTGGGCCTGGTGGGCGTGGCGCTGTCCAACCTGATGCGCATGCAGCTTGGCTTCCCGGGGCGCTTCGAGTTCATCGACGCCAACCGCTACTACCAGTTCGTCACCATGCACGGCATGATCATGGTGATCTACCTGCTGACCGCGCTGTTCCTGGGCGGCTTCGGCAACTACCTGATCCCGCTGATGGTGGGGGCGCGCGACATGGTGTTCCCCTTCCTCAACATGCTCAGCTTCTGGGTCTACCTGCTGTCGGTGATCGTGCTGCTGGCCAGCTTCTTCGTGCCCGGCGGGCCCACCGGCGCGGGCTGGACGCTATACCCGCCGCAGGCCATCCTGCCCGGCACCCCGGGCCATGACTGGGGCATCATCCTGATGCTGGTGTCGCTGGCGATCTTTATCGTCGCGGCCACCATGGGCGGCCTCAACTACGTCACCACCGTGCTGCAGGCGCGCACGGAAGGGATGACGCTGCTGCGCATGCCGCTGTCGGTATGGGGCATCTTCATGGCCACCATCCTGGCGCTGCTGGCGTTCCCGGCGCTGTTCGTGTCGGCGGTGATGATGCTGCTGGACAAGACCCTCGGCACCAGCTTCTTCATGCCGGCGATGGTGTCGATGGGGCAGCAGCTGCAGTACAAGGGCGGCAGCCCGCTGCTGTTCCAGCACCTGTTCTGGTTCTTCGGCCACCCCGAGGTGTATATCGTCGCGCTGCCGGCCTTCGGCATCGTCTCGGACCTGGTCAGCGTGCATTCGCGCAAGAGCATCTTCGGCTACCGCACCATGGTGTGGGCAATCCTGGCGATCGGGGTGCTGTCGGTGGTGGTGTGGGCCCACCACATGTTCGTCAGCGGCATGAACCCATACTTCGGCTTCTTCTTTGCCACCACCACGCTGATCATCGCCATCCCCACCGCGATCAAGGTCTACAACTGGGTCATCACGCTATGGCGCGGCGATATTCATTTCACCGTGCCGATGCTGTTCGCGATTGCTTTCATCAGCACCTTCGTCATCGGTGGCCTGACCGGGCTGTTCCTGGGCAATGTCAGCGTGGATATCCCGCTGTCCAACACCTACTTCGTGGTGGCGCACTTCCATATGGTGATGGGCGTGTCGCCGATCCTGGTGGTGTTCGGCGGCCTCTACCACTGGTACCCGAAGGTCACTGGCCGGATGCTGGACGACAGCATGGGCCGGATCCATTTCTGGGTCACCTTCGTCGGCACCTACGCCATCTTCTTCCCGATGCACTACCTGGGCGTGCTGGGCATGCCGCGCCGCTACTACGCCTACGAGAACTACGCCTTTATCCCGGAGTCGGCGCATGTGATGAACATGTACATCTCGGTGGCCGCCTTCATCGTCGCCACGGCGCAGCTGCTCTTTGTCTTCAACCTGGTGTGGAGCCTGTGGCATGGCCGCAAGGCCGACGCCAACCCGTGGCGCGCGGCCTCGCTGGAATGGCAGACGCCGCAGACGCCGCCCGCGCACGGCAACTGGGGGCCGCACCTGCCGGTGGTGTACCGCTGGGCCTATGCCTACAGCGTGCCGGGCGCGCGCGAGGACTTTATCGCGCAGAACGCGCCGCCGGAAGAGGGCGGCGCCGAGCCTGAACCGCATGCCAGCCGCGGAGCCGTCGCATGAACGCCGAAGCCCTGTACAAGGTCAGCCGCGACGATTTCGGCGGCAACCCGTCCGACGAGAATGCCGCCAACCACCGGCCGCAAGGGCGCGCTCCCGCAAGCATCGGCCTGTGGGTGTTCATGGGCGTGGTGACCTCGCTGTTTGCGCTGTTCCTGACCGCCTATGCGCTGCGCATGGACAGCCCGGACTGGCACCGCATCGGGCTGCCCTGGCAGGTGTGGCTGTCCACCGCGCTGCTGGCCGCGGGCAGCGTGGCGATGGCGGTGTCGTCGCGCGCCGCGGGCCGGGGCGAGATGGCCGTGGCCAGGCAGGCGCTGCGCCTGGGCGGTCTGGGCGCGGCCGGCTTCGTCGCCTCGCAGCTGTGGGCCTGGCAGGCACTGGGCGCGATGCAGGTGATGCCTGCCGGCAACCCGGCCGGCAGCTTCTTCTACCTGCTGACCGCGATGCACGGCCTGCACGTGCTGGGCGGCCTGGCCGGCTGGGGCTTTGCCATGTCGTCACGCGGCAGCGGCGAGGCCGCGGTGCTGCGCATGCGGCTGTGCGCGCGCTACTGGCATTTCCTGCTGGCGGTATGGGTGGTGCTGCTGGCGGCGCTGGGGTGGCTCACGCCCGAACTGGTGCGCTATATCTGCGGCACGGCCTAGCGGCGGCGGCAGCAAGGAGGACCGGCATGTCAACGCAACTGTCTTCGCCATCGGGCCCACCCGGCGTGGCGTCCGCGCCCCCGGTGGGCGGCGTGCGCGGCCTGCTGGCCGACTGGTCGTCGGACCAGCAGGCCTTCAAGGTGTCGTGGGGCAAGGCCATGATGTGGATCTTCCTGCTGTCCGACACCTTCGTCTTCAGCTGCTTCCTGACCGGCTACATGACCGTGCGCATGTCGACCACGGTGCCGTGGCCCAATCCCAGCGAGGTGTTCGCGCTGCACGTGGGTGGCGCCGACATCCCGTTGCTGCTGATCGCCATCATGACCTTCGTGCTGATCACCAGCAGCGGCACCATGGCGATGGCGGTCAACTTTGCCTACCGGCGCGCGCGCCGCGAGTGCGCCATCCTGATGTTCGTCACCGCGCTGTTCGGCGTCATGTTCGTCGGCATGCAGGCCTTCGAATGGACCAAGCTGATCGTGGACGAGGGCGTGCGTCCGTGGACCAACCCGATGGGGGCGGCGCAGTTCGGCTCGACCTTCTTCATGATCACGGGCTTCCACGGGCTGCATGTGTCGTGCGGCGTGGTGTACCTGCTGATCGTGGCCACGCGCGTGCTGCGCGGGCGCTACGAGGCCACCGGCAACTACCAGATCGTGGAGATCGCGGGCCTGTACTGGCACTTCGTTGACCTGGTCTGGGTCTTTATCTTTGCGTTGTTCTATCTCTGGTGACGGCCATGGCATCGAATCCGGCAACTCCCGCAACCCCGGTGACGCCAGCGCATGGCTCCGGCAACGATGCCGGGCATGCCGCGCACTCCGGCCAGCAGCATCCCATCGGGCTGTACCTGAAGATCTGGCTGCTGCTGTTCGTGCTGTCGACGCTGTCGTACCTGGTCGACTATTTCCATGTCACCGGCTACCTGCGCTGGACGCTGATCCTGGTGTTCATGGGGCTGAAGGCGGGGCTGATCGTGGCAGTGTTCATGCACATGGCATGGGAGCGCATGGCGCTGATCTGCGCCATCCTGGTACCGCCGCTGTGCTTGCTGGTGCTGGTCTGGCTGATGGCGGAAGAAGCGAATCATACGTTCCTGACGCGCGGCATCTTCTTCCGCTGACGGGGAGGCGCCGCCGGCCCCGGGGAGGGAGCCGGCGGCAAGCCGCCTTGCACCGCGCCCGGGCGCTCAGGCCTGGGTGATGAACTTGGTCACCAGGTAGCCATCGAAGGTCTCCTGGCCGCCTTCGCTGCCGATGCCCGAATCCTTGATGCCCCCGAACGGGGTCTCGGCCAGCGCCATGCCGAAGTGGTTGATGTTGACCATGCCGGCTTCCAGGCCGTTGGACACTTCGGTCGCCGTCTTCAGCGAGTTGGTGAACACATACGAGGCCAGGCCAAAAGGCAGGCTGTTGGCGCGGCGCAGCACCTCGGCCGTGTCCTTGAAGCGCGTCACCGGCGCCACCGGGCCGAACGGCTCGTCGGTCATCAGGCGCGAGTCGTCGGGCAGGTCGGTGACCACGGTGGGCGCGAAGAAATAGCCCTTGTCCCCCAGGCGCGAGCCACCGGCCACCACCTTGCCGCCACGCTGGCTGGCATCGTCCAGGAACTGCTCCATCGACAGCACGCGGCGCTCATGCGCCAGCGGCCCCATCTGGGTGCCGTCTTCCAGGCCGTTGCCGACCTTGATCGAGCCGATCACCTCGGTAAAGCGCGCCAGGAAGCGGTCATAGGCCTTCTCCTGGACGTAGAAGCGCGTCGGCGATACGCATACCTGGCCGGCATTGCGCAGCTTGAAGCGCGCCAGCATCTCGGCGGCGGGGTCGATGTCGGCGTCGTCGAACACCAGCACCGGCGAATGGCCGCCCAGCTCCATGGTCACGCGCTTCATATGCGCGCCGGCCAGCGCCGCCAGCTGCTTGCCCACCGGCACCGAGCCGGTGAACGAAATCTTGCGCACGATCGGCGATTCGATCAGGTAGGTCGAGATCTCGCCGGGCACGCCCCAGACAATGTTGAGCACGCCCGGGGGCAGGCCCGCATCATGGAACAGCTGCGCCAGCGCCACCACCGCGCTGGGCGAGTCTTCCGGCCCCTTCAGGATCAGCGTGCAGCCCGCGCCCAGCGCCGACACGATCTTGCGGATGGCCTGGTTGAACGGGAAGTTCCACGGCGTGAAGGCGGCGCACACGCCGATCGGCTCGCGCACCACGATCTGGCGCACATTGGGCTGGCGCGGGGGGATCACGCGGCCATAGATGCGGCGGCATTCCTCGGCGTGCCAGTCGGCGTGCTCGGCGCAGACCATCACTTCGCCGACGGCTTCGGCCAGCGGCTTGCCCTGGTCCAGCGTGATATTGCGGCCGATCTCCCTGGCGCGCTCGCGGGTGAGCTCGCCCACGCGGCGCAGGATCTTGGCGCGCTCCAGCGGCGAGGTCTTCTTCCAGGTTTCAAAGGCGCGCTGCGCAGCGGCCAGCGCGCGGTCCAGGTCGGCGCGGCTGGCGTGCGGCAGCTTGCCCAGCACTTCCTGCGTGGCCGGGTTGATGACATCCTGCTCGCGCCGGTCGCCTCCCTTGATGAATTCTCCGTCGATATAGAGGGCGAGATCCTGGTACATGCGTGTTCTCCTGGTGGGCGGTGAAACCGCAAGCTTAACCCGGCGGCCGCGTTCATGCAGCGCGCCGGGTGTGTTTCCAGGAGGAAAGTGCGGGAATGTCCCCGCGGCCGGTTCAGCCGATATCAGCCGATATCAGGCGGTGTCGCGCGTGCGCGCCACCGGCACGACTTCAGCCCCGGTGCGGGTGGCTTCCACCACCAGGATCACGAGCAGCGTGATCAGCGTCAGGCCGAACACCGCATAGCCGATGCTGTCGCCCTCGATGGCGAACAGGCTGGGCGCGTAGGTCGGGCTGGTGCAGATCATGGTGCCCGCCGACATGCCGGTGTAGTGCATGCCGCAGACGGCAACGCCCATGACCACTGCAGCTGCCAGCTGCTTGCCGCGGGTCTTCACCGTGGTGGCCAGCCACAGCGCCACCACCGACACCACCACCGCGATCACCACCGACAGCCCGATGATGGCCAGGTCCCAGTCGAAGCGGGTGTTGGAGCGGATCGCGGCCATGCCGGTGTAGTGCATCGCCACCACGCCCAGCCCGGTCAGCACGCCGCCCTTGACCACGTTGTCGGTACGGCTGCCGCGCGGGCGCGAGGCGATCGCCAGCCCGGCGCCGGCCAGCACCATCACGACCACCAGCGAAGCCAGCGTCATGAACAGCCCGAACTCGCGGTGCGTCGGCGTCTGGTAGGCCACCATGCCGATGAAATGCATCGACCAGACCGCGCCGCCGCCCAGCGCCACGCTGGCGCACAACAGCCGGTCCACGTCCAGGCGGCCGTCGGGCATGCGCACGCGCCGCGACCAGCGCAGGCCCACGTAGGCGCCGCAGACAGAGATCAGGAACGACAGGCCCACCATCGGCCAGTCATAGGCAAACGGCACCAGGGCGCCGGAAACAGGCTGGAAACCGACAAACATGACCCCACCTCCTCGTTTTGACTGCGACTGAAGGGCGCACGCGCATGCCGGGCATTGCTTCCGGCAGCCGGCCTGGGACGCGGTGGTCCCGTGCCGAGTATGCAGGGGGCCGCAACCGGAGGGGAATAACTCATACAGGTAAAAAGCATGGCGCCGTGCCGGCCGTGTGTCCTTGTAGCCGCCTCCGGGCAGGAATAGACTGGGCGGATTTCCCCATGCGCGACGCCTCATGAAGCCTGACGCCAGACTGACCACCGGCCCGATCGGCCGCACCCTGCTGCTGTTCTCGCTGCCGGTGCTCGGCAGCAACATCCTGCAGTCGCTGAACGCCTCGATCAATTCGGTCTGGGTCGGCCGCTTCCTGGGCGAGGCCGCGCTGACGGCAACCTCCAACGCCAACATCATCCTGTTCTTCCTGCTGGGCGTGGTGTTCGGCATCAGCATGGCCAACACCATCATGATCGGACAGGCCGTGGGCGCGCGCGACCTGGACGAGGCGCGCCGCGTGGTCGGCACCAGTACCACCTTCTTTGTCGCGCTGTCGGTGCTGGCCTCGGCGCTGGGCTATTTCTATACGCCGGCCATCCTGGCGGCGATGCACACGCCGGAAGACGCCGCGCCGCTGGCGGTGAGCTACCTGCGCATCATCTTCCTGGCGCTGCCGTTCATGTACTTCTACAACTTCGTGATGATGACGCTGCGCGGCGCGGGTGATTCGCGCACGCCGTTCTGGTTCATGCTGTTGTCGGTGGTGCTGGACGTGGCGCTCAACCCGGTGCTGATCTTCGGTATGGGCCCGGTCCCGCCGCTGGGCATCGCGGGCTCGGCGCTGGCCACGCTGATCGCGCAGCTGGCGAGCCTGGCGGCGATGATGGTGCTGCTGTACCGGCGCCGCCATTTCCTGCTGCTGCACCGTGGCCAGCTTGCGCTGCTGCGGCCCGATCCGGCAATCCTGCGGGCGCTGGTGGTCAAGGGCTTGCCGATGGGCCTGCAGATGGTGGTGATCTCGTCGTCGGCGATCGTGATGATGGCGCTGGTCAATGCCTATGGCTCGCAGACCACCGCCGCCTACGGCGTGGCCTCGCAGCTGTGGACCTATGTGCAGATGCCCGCGCTGGCGGTAGGCGCGAGCGTGTCGTCGATGGTGGCGCAGAACGTCGGCGCCGGACTGTGGCAGCGGGTGTCGCGCATCACGCGCGTGGGGCTGCTGATCAATGTGGTGATGACCGGTGCGCTGGTCGCGCTGATCTATCTGTTCAACCGGCATTCGCTGGGGCTGTTCCTGGGCACTGACGGCGTGGCCATCGGTATCGCGCAGCATATCAACGTGGTGGTGCTGTGGTCGTTCATCCTGTTTGGCTTCACCATCGTCATCTTCGGCACGGTGCGCGCCACCGGCGCGGTGATGGCGCCGCTGGTGATCCTGTTCCTGTCGATGTGGGTGATCCGGCTGCCGTTCGCGTGGTTGCTGGGGCCGCGCATCGGCGCCGAAGCGATCTGGTGGAGCTTTCCGCTGGGCTCGGTGGTGTCGCTGGTGCTGGCGGCCGGCTACTACCGCTTCGGCAACTGGCGCCGCAGCCATATCCTGCCCACCATGCCGCACCCGGCGCAAGCCGTGGGGCAGGCGCCCGATACCAGCATGGGAACGCCCTGCGAAGACGCGGGCGAGGTCGTCGAGGAGGCCGCCTCGGCAACGCCCGAGCCCGCAGGCGTGCGCTGAGCTGCAGCGGCCCGTGATCGTGCCGCCGGCTTTGAAAGCCATTCGAAAGATCGGTGTGTCATCGTGTCATCGCTGGCACTCCCTCCCAGCGCACGCGTCGCCTGCCTGGCCAGAGCAGGCGCACGTCCTTCCGGCCGCGCCTTGCCTTGACGCAAGCGCGCGTGCCGTCTTGTTCGCCTGACATTCCCGTCGACTTTTCTTCCGGATCATTCACCAGAAAATACATCACGTTGTGATGTATTTTTTTGCACGCTTCGGCTGGATTTGCCTTGTTTTCAAGGGGTATCGGTGAATACCCCTAAACCAAGACAAATGAAAGGCACCTGAAAGATCACGTCTCTAAGGTTCGGGTCACCGTCGGGGAGCATGCGCGCCGCATGCCTTGCCGCCCGAGCCAGTGCGTCCCCGGCATGGCATTTCGTGAACTTTGAGGAGAATCGTTTTGCGCATACGCAGCCAAAAGGACTTTGCCTCCGGCCTGATGTTCGTTCTGGTCGGTCTGGGCTTTTCCTGGGTCGCCCGCGGCTATTCCATGGGAACGGCCGCGAAGATGGGACCCGGATATTTTCCATTCCTGCTGGGACTGGTGCTGGCAGTGCTGGGGGCGGTGGTGCTGCTGTCCTCGCTGTCGCCCAGGGGCGAGGAAGACCATCTGGCGCGCTGGGACCTGAAGACGCTGCTGTGGATCCTCGGTTCGGTGGTGCTGTTCGGCCTGCTGCTCAAGCCGCTGGGCATGGTGCTGTCGGTGTTCGTGCTGGTGATGGTGTCGTCGATGGCCAGCCATGAATTCAGCTGGAAGGGCGCGCTGCTCAACGCGGTGGTGCTGGTGCTGATCAGCCTTGGCGCATTCGTCTACGGCATCAACCTGCAGATGCCGGTGTGGCCGGCCTTCATCACCGGTTAAGGAGCGCCGACCATGGAATTGTTTGATCACCTTGCGCTGGGCTTTTCCACGGCCCTGTCGCTGCAGAACCTGGCCTACGCCTTCCTGGGCTGCGTGCTGGGTACCCTGATCGGCGTGCTGCCGGGCCTGGGGCCGCTGGCCACCATCGCCATGCTGCTGCCGATCACCTACACGCTGCCGCCGGTGGCCGCGCTGATCATGCTGGCCGGCATCTACTACGGCGCCCAGTACGGCGGTTCGACCACCGCCATCCTGGTCAACCTGCCTGGCGAATCGTCATCGGTGGTGACCACCATCGACGGCTACCAGATGGCAAGGCGCGGACGGGCAGGGGTGGCGCTGGCCACCGCCGGCCTGGGCTCGTTCTTCGCCGGCTGCGTGGCCACCCTGATCCTGGCAGCCTTTGCCACGCCGCTGTCCGAGCTGGCGTTCAAGTTCGGCCCCGCCGAATACTTCTCGCTGATGGTGCTGGGCCTGATCGGCGCCGTGGTGCTGGCCTCGGGGTCGCTGCCCAAGGCGATCTCGATGATCGTGCTGGGCCTGTTGCTGGGCCTGATCGGCACCGACGTGAACTCGGGCGCGGCGCGCTTCTCGTTCGACGTGCCGGAACTGACCGACGGCATCGACTTCGTGGCGCTGGCCATGGGCATGTTCGGCTTTGCCGAGATCATCGCCAACCTGGAGCAGAAGGAAGCGCGCGAGACCTTCACCAACCGCGTGACCAACCTGTTCCCGACCAGGGAAGACTTCAGGCGCATGATCCCGGCCGTGCTGCGCGGCACCGCACTGGGCTCGGCGCTTGGCATCCTGCCCGGTGGCGGCGCGGCGCTGGCCTCGTTCGCGGCGTACTCGCTGGAGAAGAAGACCTCCAAGTATGCACATGAGTTCGGCAAGGGCGCGATCGAAGGCGTGGCCGGTCCGGAGTCGGCCAACAACGCCGCGGCGCAGACCTCGTTCATCCCGCTGCTGACGCTGGGCATTCCGCCCAACGCGGTGATGGCGCTGATGGTGGGGGCGATGACCATCCACAACATCCAGCCCGGCCCGCAGGTGATGACCAGCAACCCGGCGCTGTTCTGGGGCCTGATCGCCTCGATGTGGATCGGCAACCTGATGCTGATCATCCTGAACCTGCCGATGATCGGCATCTGGGTGAAGCTGCTGACCGTGCCGTACCGCTTCCTGTACCCGGCGATCCTGGTGTTCTGCGGCATTGGCGTGTACTCGGTCAACAACCAGACCTTCGACGTGTTCATGGCCGCCGGCTTCGGCATCATCGGCTACCTGTTCCTGAAGCTGCGCTGCGAACCCGCTCCGCTGCTGCTGGGCTTCGTGCTGGGACCGATGATGGAAGAAAACTTCCGCCGCACGCTGCTGCTCTCGCGCGGTGACTTCACCGTGTTCGTGACCCGGCCGCTGTCGGTCGGACTGCTGATCGCAGCCGCTGCCCTGGTTGCAGTGGTGGCGCTGCCGTCGATCAAGGCCAAGCGCGAAGAAGCGTTCCAGGAAGAATAGCGCCACGCGCGCTCCCCGGAATGGCGCCGGCCGGGCTCATGCCGGACGGCGCCCGCTACGCAAGCAAACGGGGTGCCTTAGCGCACCCCGTTTGCTTTCGCGGGCCGATCGCGCGTTCGCGTCCGCCCGCATCAAGAACCCAGAGAGTGCCCGACTGCGGCAGCAGTCATGGGCTGCGCATGATGATCAGGATTGCCGCACCATCGGGTGCGCCGACAGCGCCCATGAAACCGCCTATTTTTGACCGGTTTTTCTCACGCATCTATGTGCTCAAGCTCGTCCAGTCGAGCCCGTCCACGGTCCTGAGCCTGGTCGACCGGCTGCGCGAGCGCGGCATCGACAAGAATATCCGCTCGTTGCGGCCGATCCTGCGCAGCCTGATGATGGCGCGGGCCATTACTGCCGAACTGGTTGAAGGCAGTGGCCGCGTCTATTGCATCACCGAACAGGGGCGGGCGGAACTGGAGGCTTATATGTCGCACCTGGCGGTGCTGAAGGCGGAGCTGGAGCCGGGGGCAGAACAGTAAGGGCGGTCAGCCGCCACCCGGCAGACAAAAAAGGCCGGTCCTGCGGACCGGCCTCCTGCATGCTGCCCGCCTGCCGCAGGCAGCTGCAAGCACGCTGTTACTGCGTTACGAGTTCAAGACCAGCTTGCGACTCATCATCGCCGCGTGCGACCAGCACCTTGATCTTGTTCGGCACGGTCGCGCCGATGCCGTCGACCGGGATCGTGGTGATCAGCCAGTCGGCGTTGTTGGCCAGCGTCAGCGCGCCGGAATCGAAGATCACGGTCTTGGTCCCCGCGGTGGTGATGCGCAGGCGGTAGGTGGTGTTGCCATCCACGTCGATCGAGTCGGCGCCCGAGGCTGGCACAGCCTGCTTGTAGCCCACGTTGGCGAAGGTCGGGCCCACCGAATTCAGGTCGATGGCCGGCAAGGTCAGGTAGATGTCAACGTTCTGCGCATTGAACGAGGCGTTCAGGCTGCGCACGCGCGCCTTGTGCGACAGCAGGCCCTTTTCGAACGGGTCGTCGATGGTCAGCGTTTCCGCGGCGGTCGCGCCGGGCAGTGCCACTACCGTGTACTTGTGGCCAGTGGCGGCGACGATGGTGGCGCGGCCGATTTCCGTCTGCGTGCCGGTGCGGTTGAACGAGATCAGCTGGTTGCCGGTCTCCACGTTGAAGTAGGTCGAGACGAACTTGTAAGGCTTGTTCACGAAGCTGGTCAGGGTGCCGTTCTGCAGCACGTCGACGTTCGGGCCGCCGGTGATGGCGTGGATCACGCGGATGCTCGGCTTGCTTAGCCCGACGCGGTCGTCGATGCCGTCATCACCGCCGCCGCAGGCGGTCAGGACTGCGGTTGCAGCTAACGCGAGGCCGATGAACAGGGTCTTGGATCGGAACATGGGTCACCTCTTGCTGTTGGAGTCAGAGACGATCTGGCCCATGCCCGCGCGGGGGCGCGCCGGTCGCGTGGCCAGTTGGCTGTCTTTCGTTGCAGGCGCAGTGATTGCACCTGTCGTGATGCAACGATAGGTATCAACGCAACGGCGAGACAGGCGCGGGGCTCCGAATCGCATGTCGGACAATTCCGACAAGCGGTGACGCGTGCGTGCGTGGCGGGGCCGGCCAGGCCCGCAGGCGCGGGGCCTGGCGGACGTGGGCGGGGCTGGTGCCCCGGTTGGCCGGTGGCCGCCAGTGTGTAACTGGTTGTTGCAGTTGTGCTGCTGCAGTGACTCAGCCTTGCGCCATCATCACCTGGTTGCGGCCATTGCGCTTGGCCTGGTAGAGGCCTGCATCGGCGGCTTCCACTACCTGGTTCGGCGCCTGGTCAGGCTGGGGCACCAGCACGGCGCCGCCGATACTGACGGTGACGCAGTCGGCGGTGGGGGAGCCGCCGTGGGCAATGGCCAGCCCCTGCACCGCGCGCCGCACCTTTTCGGCCAGCAGCCGCACGCCGCCCGGCGAGGTCGCCGGCAGCACCATGGCGAATTCCTCGCCGCCAAAGCGCGCGGGCAGGTCGGTGGGGCGCACGCAATTGTCGCGGATCACCGCGGCCACGCGGCGCAGCACCTCGTCACCGGCGACGTGGCCGTAGGTGTCGTTGTAGGCCTTGAACGCGTCGACGTCGATCATCAGCAGCGCCACCTGGGTTTGCTCGCGCAGCGCGCGGCGCCATTCCGCGCCGAGGTATTCATCGAAATAGCGCCGGTTGGACAAGCCGGTCAGGCCGTCTGAATTGGTCAGCCGCTGCAGCTCCAGGTTGGTTTCCAGCAGCTGTTGCTGGCTTTGCCGCAGCGCGCGATAGGCTTCGTCGCGCTGCAGCTGGTTCAGGTAGGAGCGCGAGTGGTAGCGGATGCGCGCAATCAGCTCGATGCTGTCGGGCAGCTTGACCAGGTAGTCGTTGGCGCCTGCGGCAAACGCCGCGCCCTTGGTCGCGGCTTCTTCCTTGGTCGACAGCACGATGATGGGGATGTCGCGCGTGGCGGGGTTCTCGCGATAGCGCTGCACCAGCGTCAGGCCGTCCACGCCCGGCATCACCAGGTCCTGCAGGATCACGGTGGGCTTGGTGCGTTGCGCCACCGCCACGGCCTCGTCAGGCTGCGCGCAGTAGTGGAAGTCGATGTCGGGCTCGGTGGAGAGCGCGCGGCGCACCGCTTCGCCGACCATGGCCTGGTCGTCCACCAGCAGCACCATGGCAAGGTAGTCCTTGTCGGCCGCAGGCGCTGCGGGTTGGTTGGGGGATTCCGGTTGCATGTTCAGTTCCTGGGTGTCACGGTCCGGGTGCCGGTCGCGACGTATTGCATTGGGTCAAAGCGGTACGGTGCCGCCGCATGCCTGCACCAGCCGCGGCGCAATGCGCGGCAGCGGCAGGATCTCCGCGGCAGCGCCCATGGCTGCGGCGGCCTTGGGCATGCCGTACACGGCGCTGGTGGCGCGGTCCTGGGCGATGGTCAGGAAGCCGCGCTCGCGCATCGCCTTCAGCCCCAGCGCGCCGTCGCGGCCCATGCCGGTGAGCAGCACGCCGATCACGTCGCCGCGCCAGTGCTCCACCACGCTTTCGAAGAACACATCGATGGAGGGGCGGTACAGGTAGTCGCAGGGCTGTTCGGTGTAGGCCATGCGCGTGGGACTGGCCAGGCGCAGGTGGTCGTTGGTGCCGGCCAGCAGCACCGTGCCGGCCTGGGGCGCGTCGCCGGCGCGGGCAATGCGCACCGGCAGCTTGCACTGTCCGTCGAGCCAGTCGGCCATGCCGGCGGCAAAGGCCTCGTCCACATGCTGCACGGTGACCACCGCGGCGCCGAAGTCCGCCGGCAGCGCGCCCAGCAGCGTGGCCAGCGCGGCCGGGCCGCCGGCCGAGGCGCCGATCGCCACCAGCCGTGGTGCGGCCACTGCGCGTGGCGCCGCCGTCAGCGTATGCTGCGGGGCCACGCGGCCGGCCAGCAGGCGGCCGATATTGCGCAGCTTGCGCAGCAGCGGCCCGGCGGCAAGCTGGGCGTCGGGCTCGGCCAGCGTGGGGGTGTCGACCGCGTCGATGGCGCCGTGGCCCATCGCGTCGAACACCTGCGAGGCGTTGCGGCCCAGGTCCATGGTCACCACCACGATGGCGCAGGGGGTGGCGGACATGATGCGCCGGGTCGCCTCGACGCCGTCCATGACCGGCATCAGCAGGTCCATCAGGATCAGGTCCGGGGTCTGGCGCGCGGCCATCTGCACCGCCTGCTCGCCATCGCCGGCGACCCAGGCGATCTCGAACGACGGATCCAGCGCAAGCGCGCGGCGCAGCGCGGCTACTGCAAGCGCCGAGTCATTGACGATGCCGATCTTCATGGGCGTGCCTCGCCGATCAGGTCATGGACCGCGTCGAGCAACGCGGCGTCGTGGAAACTGCCCTTGGCCAGATAATAGTCCGCGCCGGCCTCGAGCCCGCGCTGGCGATCCTGTTCGCGGTCCTTGTACGACACCACCATCACCGGCAGCTGCCGCAGCGCGGCGTCCTGCCGGATCCGGCGCACCAGTTCGATGCCGTCCATGCGCGGCATGTCGATATCGGTGATGACCAGGTCGAAGGGCTCGGCGCGCAGCACGTTCCAGCCGTCCATGCCGTCGACCGCCACCGCCACGTCATAGCCGCGCCCGGCCAGCAGCTTGCGCTGCAGCTCGCGCACAGTGAGCGAGTCGTCCACCACCAGCACGCGCCGCGCGCGCGCCTGGACGCTGGCCACGGCCGCCTGCCGCACGCCTTCGATGCGGCCCTCGGAGACCAGCTTCTCGACCGAGCGGATCACGTCCTCGACATCGAAGATCAGCACCGGCGTGCCGTCGTCGGTGAGGCTGCCGGCGGCGATGTCGCGGACCTTGCCCAGTGCCGCCGGCAGCGGCTGCACCACCAGCAGGCGCTCGCCCAGCATGCGGTCGACGGCAATGCCATAGATGCGCTCGGCCTCGCCGATGACCACCACCGGCACTTGCGCGTGCGCATTGGCAGCGTCAGCGTCGGGGCGTTGCAGCACCTGCGTCGCGCTGACCAGCCCGATGGCGCGACCTTCGTGGCGGAAATGCTGGTGCCCTTCGGTCTGCTCGATCTCGCTGCGCGCCACCGAGGCCGCGCGCAGCACGCGGCCCAGCGGGAAGGCATAGGCTTCGCCCGCGACCTCCACCAGCAGCGTGCGCACCACCGACAGTGTCAGCGGCAGCTCCATCCGGAAGTGCAGGCCCTGGCCCGGCTGCTGCGTCAGGCGCAGGCTGCCGCGCACGCGGCGCACCATCTCCTGCACCGCATCCAGGCCCACGCCGCGGCCGGAGACCTCGGAGACCGTGTCGCGCATGCTGAAGCCCGGCAGCAGCAGGAAGTCAAGCAGCTCTGCCTGCGACAGCCGTGCCGCGGTCTCTTCGGACGCCAGCCGCCGCCGCGCGATGGCGTGGCGCAGGGCTTCCAGGTCGACGCCGGCGCCGTCGTCGAAGATCTCGATCACCAGGCGGCCCGCGTTGTGGCGGGCCTGCAGCGTGACGCGGCCTTCCGCCGGCTTGCCCTGCGCCGCGCGTACCTCGGGCGCTTCGATGCCGTGGTCCACCGCGTTGCGCAGCAGGTGCGCCAGCGGCGCGTCCAGTGCTTCCAGGATATCGCGGTCCACCTGCGTGCCGGCGCCGATCAGCTCCAGGTGCACCGGCTTGCCGAGCGTGCGCCCGAGGTCGCGCACCATGCGCGCGTAGCCGGTCAGCGCGTCCGCCAGCGGGCGCATGCGCGAGGCCAGCGCGCTGTCATAGAGCCGGCGCGCCAGCCGCGTGGCGCGGTGATCGTACTGTTCGAACTCTTCCAGCCGCGCGGCCAGCTGATCGTGGCTTTCGTCCAGCAGCTGGCGCAGTTCGGCCAGCGCGGTGTGCGCAGCCGCGCCCGCGTTGCCGTCCTGCAAGGCTTCCTGCAGCGCATCGACGGCGCGCAGTGCGCGCGCCTGTTGCCGCCTTGCCTTCTGCAGCGAGGTGCCGAAGGGGCGCAGCCAGTGAGACTCGACCATGGCCTCGCCGGACAGCGCCAGCAACTGGTCAAGCGCGTCGGCATTCACGCGCAGCATGCGCTCCTGCGTGTCATCTGCCGGTGCCGCCGGCGCCGGTATCGCGGGCGCTGGTTCCGGTAACGGGTCCGGCGCTGGCTGTGCCTGCACGACCGGCGCCGCGGCACCGCCATCGACCGTGCCCAGCCGCTGCACCACTGCATCGATCTCGGCGCGGCCGGCGTGCTCGGCCCAGCCCGGATCGCCGCCGGGCGGATGGCCGATGCGTAGCAGCAGGTCGGTGCCTTGCAGCAGCGCGTCGATATGCGCGGCGGTCAGCGGCATGCCGCCCTGAGCGGCGACCAGGCAGTCTTCCATGGCGTGTGCCACGCGCACGCCGCCATCGAGCCCGACGATGCGGGCCGCGCCCTTGAGCGAGTGGGCGGCGCGCATGCAGGCTTCGAGCTGCTCGGCGGCTGCCGGGTTGCGCTCCAGCGCCAGCAGGCCGGCATTGAGGACTTCGGCCTGGGCATCGGCTTCGAGCGCGAACAGTTCCAGCAGCGAGGCGTCGCGCAGTTGCTCGGAATTCATGCCAGGCTCCTGGCCAGCGCCTGGCGCACCAGTGCGGCATCGAGCAGCCCGACGCTGCGGCCCTGGTCGAGGAAGAGCGCCTGCGTGTAGCGTGCCGAGGCCCGCGCAAGGGTGGCGGGCAGCGGCTGCAGCGCGGGCTGCGGCACGCGGGCGATGCCGGACACCTCGGCCACCGGCAGCGCGATCGCGGCGCGGCCCTGCCCGAGGATCAGGAAGCGGCTGCCGCTGGCACTTTCACCGGCGCCCGCGTCGAACAGCCGGGCCAGCGACAGGCAGGCCAGCAGGTTGCCGCGCACCGCGGCCAGTCCCAGCACGGCGGCATCGCGCCGGTGCGGCAGCGAATGGATCGGGCAGGGCGCGGTGACTTCGCCCAGCGCGGCGGTCGGCAGGGCCAGCCATTCATCGCCGATGCGGAACACCAGGCAGGCCAGCGCGGTGCCGCGTTCGGCCGGCAAGGCCCCGTCATCGTCGGCGAATGTGGCGGCGTCGGGCAGTGCATCCGGCATTACGTCCAGCCGTTGCGCGTCCAGCAGCATGGCCGCGGCCTGGGCGTAGGTGGGGCAGTTGCGGCAGTGCGCGTGCTCGGCCAGCGCGGGGCACGAGCCGTCGCCGCGCACGCCGATGCGCCGCCAGCAGTCGTCGACGTTTTCGGTGCGCAGGAGAATGCCTGGGGGCTCAGCCATGGTGCTTGCGGGTGTGGCGTTGCGCGCGCTGGCGCAGGCGCATGGCGCCATCGTGATCGCCTTCGGTATCGAGCAGCGCGGCCAGGTGGTACAGGCATTCCTGGTGCGCCGGGTCCAGGTACAGCGCCTTGCGGTAGGCGGCATGGGCCTGCGCGGCGCGGCCCGCGGCGTCGTGCAGCACACCCAGCATGCAATAGGCGTCGGCGTTGGCATCCGCGGTGCGCTCGAGCAGCGCCAGGCAGGCTGCGGTGGCAGCCTCCAGCTCGCCGCGGTCGGCCTGGGCGGCAATGGCAGCCAGCGCGGCGCGCTGATCGTTGCCAGGCGCGGGCGCTGCGGGCCGCAGGGGCGGGGGCGTGACCGGGACGGGCCGCATCGAGGCAGGCGGCCGCGGCAGCCGTGGCGGTGCGGCCATGCGCGGCGGCTGGGCCGCGTGCACGGGCGCACGCGGCGCCGCCCTGGCGGCGGGCACGGCGGACGGCTTGCGGAAGGCAAAGGTCAGCGGCAGGCCGACTGGCTCCAGGCCCTGCGCGCTCAGCACGCTGGCCTCGGCCGGCCCGACAAAGAGAATGCCGTCGGCAGCGGCCAGCCGCGCCAGCGTCTGCACCGCATGCCGCTGCCCCGGCGCGTCGAAGTAGATCAGCAGGTTGCGGCAGAACACGAAGTCATAGGGCGGCTCGCCGGCCAGCAGGCCGGGATCGACCAGGTTGCCCTGCAGCAGCCGCACCTGCGCGCGCACGCGTGCATCCAGCACATAGCCGCTGGGCGTGGCCGTGAAATAGCGGTCGCGGAAATCCAGCGGCGCGCTGCGAAAGGCGTTTGCGCCGTATTCGCCCTGGCGTGCGCGGGCCAGCGCGCGGGCGCTGATGTCCACCGCATCGATGGCAAAGCGGCCCGCCGGCACGCCCGCATCGAGCATGGCCATGGCGATCGAGTAGGGCTCTTCGCCGGTGGAGCAGGGCAGGCTCAGCACGCGCAGGGTGCGCCTGCCGTCGGCAAAGGCGCGCTCGGCGGCAAGGCGGCCCAGCGCCAGCAGCGCTTCGCGATGCCGGAAGAACCAGGTCTCGGGCACCACCACGGCCTCGATCAGGGCCTGGAATTCATCGGCGGTGCCGTGCAGCAGGTCCCAGTAGGCCTGGGTGTCCGGCGCCTGCCGTGCCTGCTGGCGCTCACGCACGGCGCGTGCCACCGCGCCAGTGCCGATGGCGCCCGCATCCAGGCCGATGCGGGCCTTGAGCAGGGCCTCGATGTGCGTGGCAGTGCTCATGCCGCGGCCTCCCCGGAGGTGTCGGCAAACAGCATGGCATGGACGTCGTCCGGCAGCAGGGCATCGACCTGCACCCACTGCAGCAGGCCGCGCGCGTCGTGCCGCACCGGCCCAAGGTAGCGCGGGCTGGCTCCGGCGATGCCGCCGTCGACAAACGATTCCACCGGGCAGCGCAGCGTCTGGGTGGCCGATTCCAGGCGCAGGCCCAGCAGCCGGCCGGCCTCGCCGCCATGGCGGCGGTAGTGGACCAGCACCGTGCGCGTGCTGGTGCGCAGCGCCGCCGGCACGCCGGTGGCCAGCGCCGGCAGGTCGATCACCGGCACCGGCTGGCCGCGGCGCTCCATCAGGCCCGCCACCCAGGCCGGCGTGCCGGGGATCTGCTTGAGCCGCGTGAGCGGCAGCACCTCGGCCACCTCGGCGGCATCGAGCGCATAGTGGTCAGCGCCGAGGCGGAACAGCAGGAAGAGTTTCATGGCGGCGGGGCGCAGGCCCTAGACCTTGAAGCGCGAGACGCCGCTGCGCAGGTCGTTGGCCACCAGCGTCAGTTCGTCGATCGCCTGGCTCGACTGGCGCAGCGACTCCACGGTCTGCTGCGCGGCCTCGGACAGCTGCATCAGCGCCTGGTTGATCTGCTCGGCGCCGCCGGCCTGGGCCTGCATGCCTTCATTGACCATCAGCACGCGCGGCGCCAGCGACTGCACCTGCGCGATGATCTGCGACAGCTGGTCGCCCACCTGCGTGACCTCGGACATGCCGCGGCGCACTTCCTCCGAGAACTTGTCCATGCCCATCACGCCCGCCGACACCGCCGACTGGATCTCGCGCACCATCTGCTCGATATCGTAGGTGGCCACCGCGGTCTGGTCGGCCAGGCGGCGGATCTCGGTCGCCACCACGGCAAAGCCGCGGCCGTATTCGCCGGCCTTCTCGGCCTCGATCGCGGCGTTCAGCGACAGCAGGTTGGTCTGGTCGGCCACCTTGGCGATGGTGGTCACGACCTGGTTGATATTGCCGGCCTTTTCGTTGAGCGTGGCCAGCTTGGCATTGACCGAGCCGGCGGCGTCCATCACATGCTGCATGGTGCCTTCCATGCGCGACAGCCCGACCTGGCCGGTGCCGGCCAGCCCGGCCGCCTGCTCGGCGGCGCTGGAGACTTCATGGATGGTGCGCACCAGGTCGCGCGCGGTGGCCGAGATCTCGCGCGAGGTCGCGCCGATCTGGGTCGTGGTGGCGGCGGTTTCGGTGGCGGTGGCCTGCTGCTGGCGCGCCGTCGCGGCGATCTCGTTGACCGAGGTGGTGACCTGGATCGCGGTACGCTGGGCCTGGCCCACCAGCGAGGTCAGCTCGCCCGTCATCTGGTTGAAACCTGCCTCCACTTCCTGGAATTCGTCCTTGCGGCGCAGCGCCATGCGCAGGCGCAGGTCGCCGCCGCGGATGCCGGACAGCAGGCTGACGATCGACTGCATCGGCACCGTGATCGCGCGCAGCAGCAGGTAGCCGCAGACGATGGCGACCACCAGGGCCACGATCAGTGCCGCTTCGATGCCGATCTTGGCCGCATTGACGGCGTCGTCGATGCCGCGCGCCGCCCGCGCATTGACCGCGCTGTTGTCGTCCACCAGGTGCTGGGCCGCCTTGCGCGCCTCGACCCAGCGGTCATGCGCTTCGCCGCGCAGCGCTGCCGCGGCTGCGGCGCCGTTCCACTCGCCCTGGCGGGACAGCGCCTGGGCGGCCTGTTCGTAGCGCGCGCGCACGTCCCGATAGGCCCTGAAGGCGGCGCGGTCTTCGTCGCGCGTGATCGAGGTCTCGTACTGCTGCTCGACCTTGTCGAGCCGGCTTGCCGCGTCCTGGCCCTGTTGCTGGAAGCTGCGCCGCTCGGCCTCGTCGGCGGCATTGATGGTCTGCCACGCCAGCACGTACCGCTCGCCCCAGATGCCGCGGATGCCGGTGCTGTGGTTCAGTCCGGGCAGCGCGTCCGTCAGCATCAGCGTGGTTTCGCGCTCAATGGCGCTCAGGCGGGTGTAGGAGACAACGCCCATCAGTGCCATGACAAGCAGGATCAGCGAGAAGCTTGCCAGGATGCGCGTGCGGATGGTCCATTCGTTCACGGTGTGGTCCCGGTGATGTTCTTGTTCAGGAGCGGCCATTCCCCGCAAAGCCGCCTCAGGGGCGCCTCTCGGGGTAGCAAGGGGCAGCGCGGCGGCGGCGGGCGGCCTCGATGCGCGGTAGGGTACTGTAAGCCGGGAGCCGATTCAACGCGCAATGCGGCGCCGTTGCGCGGGCGCATAGCCATTCCCGCCACAATCGGAACTGCTTGATTTTTTCCAAGTTTTCGTCACACTTGCTAAATTGCTAGCGGGTAACAATGTCGACAATTACAGATGGGGCAGGGATGGTGGCCAAGTCGGGGGCGAAGGCGACTGGCGCCTCGCCAGGCTCGGATCTCGATCCGCTGACCGGCGTTGACAATCGCCAGGGATTTCTGAAGCGGCTGGAGGCACGCCTGCAGAGCGAGGCGGTGCCCCGCTGTGCTTTGCTGTTGATCGGCATTGACGATTTCCGCGCCTTCAACGACATGCACGGGCATGCCGAAGGCGACCTGATCCTGCAGCGCGTGGCCCGCCGCCTGCGCGACGCCTCGCCGCGCGACGCCGCCATCGGCCGCATTGGCAGCGACGAGTTCGGTGTGCTGCTCCCCTCCATTGCCGATCCCACGCTGGTGCGCCATGTCGGTGCGGCGATCCTCTCGATGCTGTCCTCCCCGCATGAGAACGCGGGTGGCCGCCACCATGTGCTGGCCAGCATCGGCGCCTGCGTGATCCCCGCCGCCGGCGAACAGGGGTCAGACGTGCTGGCCGCGGCCAGCCTGGCGCTGGCCCGCGCCAAGCACGACGGCGGCCGCACCATCCGCTTCTTCAAGCCGCAGATGCGCTCGGACGTGACCACGCGGCTGTCGCTGGTGCAGGCATTGCACGAAGCCTATGCCCAGCGCCAGTTCGAGCTGCTGTACCAGCCGCAGGTCGACCTGCGCGACGGCCGCGTGCACGGTGCCGAGGCGCTGATGCGCTGGCGCCATCCGACCCGCGGGCTGCTGGCGCCGGCCGCCTTCATCGACGCCCTGGCCGGCAGCAGCATCGCCAGCGATGTCGGCATGTGGCTGCTGCAGACCGCCTGCGCCCAGGCGCGCGCGTGGTCGCTGGCCTTTCCCCAGCCGCCGCGGGTGGCGATCAACCTGTTCGCGGCCCAGCTGTCCGAAAGCCGGCTGCTGACCGAGGTGCGCCACGTGCTGCGCGCGCTGGAACTGGCCCCGGACTGCCTGGAGATCGAGATCACCGAAACCATCGCGCTGCAGCAGGGCGACGAGGTCGCGGACCAGCTGCAGGCGCTGCGCCGCGACGGCGTGACGCTGACCTGCGATGACTTCGGCACCGGCTATGCCTCGCTCAGCTTCCTGAAGTCGTTCCCGGTGGACCGGCTCAAGATCGACCAGTCCTTTATCCGCAACGTGACCGAAGACCCGGTCGATGCCGCAATCGTGCGCTCGGTGATCAACGTGGGCGCAAGCCTGCACATTGGCGTGGTCGCCGAAGGCGTGGAAACGCCCGAGCAGCGCGACTTCCTGCTGGCCAACGGCTGTCATGAGGCGCAGGGCTACCTGTACGGCCGCCCGATGCCGGCCGAGCGCCTGACCGAAATGCTGCGCCAGCAGTCCGGCCGCTGAGCCGCTTCCGCCCCCGTTTTGCCCCCCGCCCTGTCAGGGAAGTTGTTTCCACCTTTGACGGCGAGCCTGCCCGTCCCGGGCACCCGCTGACCCCCCGCCCGCCCGCAGCCTGCCTGGGATAGCGGTCCTGCCTGCGCGGCATGGCCGCATGGCGAAATACGAACTTACAAAGTCTGCCGCGCCGGGCGTGCCGCGGCTTCCGGGGCAATGTATGGTGACATTAGGGTTGCCGCTGACATCGGCCGGCCGCTCCGGTGCGTTATGCGTTTTGTCCTGGTCCTGACTTCCATGTTCGATCCTTCCCAATCTGTCCCCCCTGCTCGTGGCCAATTCCGTGGCAGGCTGGCGCTGACGGCCCTGGCCGCCGCCGCCGGCCTGGCGGTGGCGGCTGCTGCACTGGCCCAGGTGCCGGCCGGCCCCCCCGGCGAGGCCTATCTTGATGCGCCGGCGACTGACGGCCAGTACCAGCAAGCCGATCCTTCCTCGCGCATTGCCACGCTGACCGCCGTCGACGGCAACCTCAGCTTTGCGCCGGCAGGCTCGGATGACTGGGCTGCCGCAGGCCTGAACCGGCCCTTCACCACCGGCGACCGGCTCTGGCTGGACTACGGCGGCCGTGCCGAGCTGCATGCCGGCACGGTGGCGGTCCGGCTGGGCGGCGCCACCGCGGCCAGCATCCTGAACCTGGACGACAGCGCCACGCAGGTCAAGCTGACCCAGGGCACGCTGCAGCTGCGCGTGCGCGCGCTGCCGCCGGGCCAGACGGTCGAGGTCGACACCCCCAACCTGGCCTTCGTGCCGCGCGAGCCGGGCGACTACCGGCTGGACGTGGCGCCTGACGGCAGCACCACCACCGTGACCATGCGCCACGGCAGCGCCGTGGTCTACGGTGACAGCCGCTCGATCGAGCTGCAGCGCGGCGACCGCATGCGCTTTGCCGGCACCGACCTGGCCGACGCCGGTGGCGGCGGCGCGCCGGAAGACGCCTTCGACCGCTGGACCGCGGCCCGCGACGCGCGCGAAGACGCCTCGCAGTCCGCCCGCTATGTGCCGCGCGAGATGCCGGGCTACGCCGCGCTGGACGGCTACGGCGACTGGCAGGAAGACCCCGGCTACGGCGCGGTCTGGTTCCCGCGCGTGGTCAGCGCCGGCTGGGCGCCCTACAGCGTCGGGCACTGGGCCTGGATCGCGCCGTGGGGCTGGACCTGGATCGATGACGCGCCCTGGGGCTTCGCGCCCTCGCACTACGGCCGCTGGGCCTATGTGGGCTCGCGCTGGGGCTGGGTGCCGGGCCCGCGCGTGCGCCCGTGCTACGCCCCCGCGGTGGTGGCCTTCGTCGGCGCCAGCGGGCCGAACTGGAGCGTGCGCATTGGCAGCGGGCCGGGCGTGGCCTGGTATCCGCTGGGGCCGCGCGACGCGTACCGGCCGGTCTATCGCGCCAGCCCGACCTATGTCGCCCGCATCAACCGCGTCACCGTCAACAACATCGTGATGGGCGACCGCCGGCCGCCGCCTTACGCCAACCGCAACGTGCCCGGCGCCATCACCGGCATGCCGGCACGCAATTTCGTCGAAGGCCGCCCGGTGCGCGGCATGCATCGCGACGAATGGCGCAACCTGCCGGCAGGCGAGGCCAGGGGGGCGCCGCCGGTGGCACCGGTCAAGGGCAGCCTGGTGGGATCGGCCCCGATGCGGCCGCTGCCGCCGCAGGCCCGCCCTGGCTTCGAGCGCCAGGCCATCGCCGCCCGCCCGCCGGGGCGGCCCGCCACGGACGACCTGGCCCGCCGCTTCGCGCGCGAGGGCGGGGTGGTGCCCGGCGCCGGCCCGGCCTGGCGTGGCGGCAATGAACGGCGGCCCGGGCGCGAGGTGCAGCGCGCGCCCGATGTGCGCATGAGCCAGGCAGCCATCGCCGCGCGCGACCAGGCATCTCCGCAGCCGCGCGCCGGCCGCGGCGATGCCGATGGTCCCGCGCGTGGCGATCGCGGCGATCGCAACTATTCGAACGCCCCGGGCGAACCCTGGCGCGGCAACGGCCGCGGCCAGAGCAGCCGGCCCGACGAAGCCCGCGGCTTTGTTGGCCAGCCTGGCCAGCCGGGCGGACCGGCCGACCCGCAACGGCAGGCGCAGGGCATGCAGCGCGAACAGCAGCAGGCTTTGCAGCGCCAGCAGATGGAACAGCAGCGGGAACAGCAGCGCGCGCTGCGCGAGCAGCAGCGGCAGGGGCCTGATCTGCAGCGGCAACAGCAGGAGGAGGCGCGGCAACGCGACGCCCAGCAACGGCAGTGGCAGGACCAGGCCCGCGACCAGCAACGCCAGCAGGATCAGCAGCGCATGCAGCAGCGCCAGTGGGCGGATGGACAGGACCGTCCCGATCCGGCGCGGCAATCGCAGGAAATGCAGCGGCAGCGCTTCGAGCAGCAACGGCAGATGCAGGAAGCCCAGCAACAGCGCCAGATGCAGGAAGGCCAGCAGCAACGTCAGATGCAGGAGTCGCGGCAGCGCCAGGCGCAAGACGCCCAGCGCCAGCAGATGGAGCAGCAGCGCCAGTCCGAAGCCCAGCAGCAACGGCAGATGCAGGAATCGCGGCAACGCCAGGCGCAGGACATCCAGCGCCAGCAGATGGAGCAGCAGCGCCAGTCCGAAGCCCAGCAACGCCAGGCCGCCGACCAGCAGCGCCAGCAGGTGGAGCGCCAGCGCCAGATGGCCGAGCAGCAGCGGCAGGGCCAGGAGATGCAGCGCCAGCGTTTCGAGCAGCAGCGGCAAATGCAGGAGGCGCAGCAGCGGCAGGCCGAGGCGGCCCAGCGCCAGCAGATGGCACAGCAGCGGCAGATGCAGGAGCAGCAACGCCAGGTGCAGGAGCAGCAACGGCAGCAGGCCATGCAGCGCCAGCAGGCGGAACAGCAGCAGCGTCACATGCAGGAGCAGCAACGTGCCGCGCAGGAGCAGCAGCGTGCGATGCAGGAGCAGCAGCGGCACCAGCAGGACCAGCAACGGCAGATGCAGGAGCGCCAGCGGCAGCAGATGGAGCAGCAGCGCCAGCAGCAACAGCAGCAGCAACAGCAACAGCAACAGCGCGCCCAGCAAGAGCGCGGCCAGATGGAGGCGCGCAACGGGCGCGACGGCGATCGCCGGCAGTAGCACGGCCCGCTTGACGGAGCGCGGAAGGCAAAAACCCCGGCAGGCCTCGCGGCCTGCCGGGGTTTGTTCTTGCGCGGTGCCGCGCGCGGCGCCGCGGCCTGGCTTACTTCGCCAGTTCCGACAACCGGACCTGCGAGATCTTGCCGTTCTGCACCCAGCCGACGATGGTGTCGGCCATCGACCCGCCCTTGGCGTCGATGCCGTCGACTTCGTTGGGGTTGACCTCCTTGGCCAGGCCCTTGACCGCGTCGGGCATTTTCGCCCGGATCGCGGCCGCGTCGCTGGTGGTGCCGGCCAGCTTCATCGCACCGGCCAGCGCGTACACCATGGTGTAGTTCAGCGACATCTCGGTGGTGGCATCGCGCCCGTCATGCAGCTTCTTGTACTTGGCGTTGAAGTTCTGCGCGGCGGGGCGGCTGTCATTGACCAGCGGCAGCACGCCGATGGAGCCCTCCAGCATGCCCAGGCCGTTGGTGACCTTGGCCATTTCATCCATCTTGGCCTGGTCCATCACGATAAAGCCGCCCTTGAAGCCCAGCTCGCGCGCCTGCTTGACCACCAGTGCGGTCGGCTCCGACGGGCCGCCGACGAACATCACGTCCGGCTTCTCGCTCATCGCGCGCGACACGCCGCTGTAGAAGTCGGTGGCCTTGGTGTATGACATCGGGTTGTTGGCCACCACCTTGCCGCCGGCCGATTCCCACGCCGGCACGAAGGCCTGCACCCAGGCCTTGGCGTAGTCGTGGTCGGCCGGGGCCAGCGCAACGTTCTTGCCGTAGCGCTTCATCTGCGCCTTGACGAAGGGCTCGATATAGCCGGTGTACGCGGGCGGGATGCGGATGGTCAGCTTGTTGCCGGCGTCGGTGATGCGCGGCACGCTGGAGTAGGCCATCACCAGGAACTTCTCCTGCTCATTGAAGGCCTGCAGGGCGAAGATGCCGCCCGAATGCGGGACGAACACCGCCGGGGTCTTGTGCTGCTGCACCAGGCGGCGGCCGTTGATGGCGGCCTCGGCGGGCGAGTACTTATCATCCAGCGCCACCACCTCCAGCTTGACCTTCTTGCCCTTGACTTCCAGGCCGGACGCATTGATCTCGTCCACCGCCATCTGCACGCCCGACAGCACGTTCTTGCCATACAGCGCGGCACCGCCGGACAGCGGGCCGGTATAGCCGATCTTGACCACTTCCTGTGCCAGCGCGGTGCCAGAGGCGAGCATGGCGGCCATCGCAGTGGCGGCCAGCGGGAAGATACGGCGCATGATGTTGTGTTGCATGTGTTGTCTCCTGAAAGTACTGCGCTTGTTATGTCTGCTATCCGTTGACGACCGCTCGGCTTGCTCCCCTCTCCCGCAAGCGGGAGAGGGGGCACACAGTCGGTGATTCCGGTGCTACCCCCCGATATACGCCTTCCGAATCCCCTCATCCTTCAGCAACGTATCCCGGTCCCCTTCCATGACGATGCGCCCGCTCTCGATCACATAGGCGCGGTGGGCGATCCCCAGCGCCGCGTAGGCGTTCTGCTCGGCCAGCAGCACGGTGGTGCCGGCGCGGTTGATGCGCTGGATGATCTCGAACATCTGCTTGACCACCAGCGGCGCCAGCCCCAGCGACGGCTCGTCCAGCAACAGCGCGCGCGGGCGGCTCATCAGGGCGCGGCCCAGCGCCACCATCTGCTGCTGCCCGCCGGACAGCGAGCCGGCCGGGTCGTCCTTCTTCTGCCGCAGGATCGGGAACAGTTCATAGACTTCTTCCAGCGTCTTGCGGATGCCCGCGCCGTCGCGCCGATGCACATACGCACCGAGCACCAGGTTCTTCTCCACGCTCATCGCCGGGAACAGCTTGCGGCCCTCCGGGCAATGCACCAGCCCGGCCTGCACGATCTGCGATGGCTTCATGCCCGACAGCTCGCGCCCGTCGAAGCGCATGCTGCCGCCGCTGATGCGGTGGATCGCGCTCATCGCCAGGAAGATCGAGCTCTTGCCGGCACCGTTGGCGCCCAGCAGCACCACCAGTTCGCCGGCGCCGGCGTGCAGGGTGATGTTGTCGAGGGCGCGGAAGCTGCCGTACGACAGCGAGACGCGTTCAAGCTGCAACATGGTCGGCTCCCAGGTAGGCCTCGATGACATGCGGATCCTGCTGGATCTGCGCGGGCGTGCCTTCGGCAATCTTCTCGCCGTAGTTCAGCACCATGATCTTGTCTGCCAGGCGCATGATCATGTCCATCTTGTGTTCGATCAGGCAGACGGTCTTGCCATGGCGCACCATCTTGCGGATCAGCTCGGCCAGGCCCACGGTCTCTTCCGGGTTCACGCCGCCGGCAGGTTCGTCGAGCAGCAGCAGTTCCGGGTCGGTCGCCAGCGCCAGCGCAAAGGCCACGCGCTTGCGCGCCTCTTGCGTGATATCGGCGGCGACCTCGTGCGCCAGGTGCGACAGGCCGACGAAGTCCAGCGCGGCTTCGGCCTTGTCGCGGCACAGGCGCTCTTCTTCACGCAGGCGGCGCGTGTTGAACAGCACGTCGCGCAGGCCCGAGTGGATGCGCAGGCGGTGGCCGACGATCAGGTTGTCGAGCACCGTGGCGCGGTCGAACAGCGCCGTTGCCTGGAAGGTGCGGGCCACGCCCAGGCGCGCGATCTGGTCGGCGCGCAGGCCGGCCACGTCCTGGCCCTTGAACAGGATCTGGCCGGAGCTGGGCGCATGCGTGCCAGCCACCAGGTTGAAGAAGGTGGTCTTGCCGGCGCCGTTGGGGCCGATGATGGCGTTGATATGGCCTTGTTCGAGGGTCACCGAGACATCGTGCACCGCGGTCAGGCCGCCGAATTTCTTGGTCAGGTTGCGGATCTCAAGCATGGTCGGCTCCGGCGCGGGTGGTCGGGACAGCGGTGGCGGGTTGTGCAGGGGGCTGCGCCGCCAGCTTGCCGCGCCGTTCGGCCGCGGCCTTGCGTGCCTGCTTCTTCAGCCAGGAACCCACGATGCCGTCCGGCACGAAGATGATCAGCAGGATCAGCACCGGGCCGAACACCAGCATGCGGTAGTCCTGCATGAACTGCAGCGACTGCGTGATCCACGGCACCAGCACCGCGCCCAGCAGCGGCCCGAAGATGGTGCCGATGCCGCCTACCAGCATCGACATCACCATGTCGAAGGTCAGGTCGGTGCGCGCGATGTCCGGTCCCAGGAAGCGCACCTGCCCGGCGTACAGCGCACCGGCAAAGCCGGCGTAGCCCACCGACAGCACGAACGACAGCACCTTGGTGCGCATCAGGTTGATGCCCAGCGCCTCGGCCAGGGCGTCGCTGTTGCGCACCGCCATGAAACTGCGGCCCAGCAGCGAGGTGACGATGCGGTGCATCAGGAAGGTGCCGGCCGCCAGGAAGAACAGCACCAGGTAGTACTGCGCCTGCACGCTGTCAAAGCTGAGCGGCCCGATCGCCGCCGGCACCGGGATGCCGATCAGGCCCACCGTGCCATGCGTCAGGCTTTCCCACTTCTCGATCAGCAGGTAGATGATGTAGCCCACGCACATGGTGAAGATCGAGAAGTAATGGCCCTTCAGGCGCAGCGACACCACGCCGATCACATAGCCCAGCACCATGCAGATCACGCCGGCCAGCACGAAGGCCAGCCAGAACGGCACCTGGTGGTCCACCGTCAGGATGCCCAGCGTATAGGCGCCGATGGCCATGAAGCCGCCATGGGCCAGGTTGAGCTGGCCGGTGTAGCCGGTGATCAGGTTCAGCCCGAGCGTGGCGATGGCATAGATGAAGGCCAGCGTCATCACGGTCAGGTAGTAGCTGTTGGGCGTGATCAGCGGGAAGGCGATGGCCAGCGCCAGCAGCAGCGTCCAGCCGGTTTTTCCTTGCAGTGCTTGCATTGTGTTGTGCTCCTCAGGCCGTCTTGCCGGCAAACAGGCCCTGCGGCCGGATCGACAGGATCACCACCAGCAGCACGAAGGCGATGATGTCCTTGTAGTCGGTGGAAACGTAGAAGCCGCCGAAGCTCTCGGCCATGCCGATGATCAGCCCGCCGACGATGGCGCCGGGGATGCTGCCCATGCCGCCCAGGATGATGATGACGAAGGCCTTGGTGATCACCAGGTTGCCCATGCTGGGGTAGACCAGGTTGATCGGGGCGTAGAGCGTGGCCGCGATTGCGGCCAGCGCGCCGGAGATGGCAAACACCAGCAGGGTCACGCGGGTGGCGTCGATGCCGACCAGCGCGGCGCCTTCGCGGTTCTGCGCCATGGCCATGATGGTGGCGCCGGTCATGGTGCGCGTCAGGAACAGGTGCAGCATCACCATCAGCGCAAAGGCGGCGCCGATGATCAGCAGGCGCTGCAGCGGTGCGGTCAGCCCGAACACGTCGACGATCTGGCCATAGGGCGTGGGCATGCGGTGGAAGTCCGCGCCCCACAGCGCCTGCGCGCCGGCTTCCAGGAACAGCAGGATGCCGATCGCGGCGATCATGTCGTGCAGCTCGGGCGAGTTGCGCAGCGGGTGGAACACCAGCCGGTCGGCAGCCATCGACAATACGGCCACCACCAGCGCCGCGCCCAGCATCGCCAGCCAGTAGTTCACGCCCAGCGATGTCATCAGGAAGTACGACACATAGGCGCCAGCCATGTAGAAGGCGCCATGCGCGAAGTTGGGCACGTGCAGGATGCCATAGACCAGCGTCAGGCCAAGTGCCACCAGGCTGTAGACGCCTCCCAGCGTCAGGCCGTTCAGGAACTGTTGAAGGAACAATGCCACAGGGGTACCTCGTGCGGTTCGGGAAACCAGGCACGCAGCGGCAAAGGCCGTGCGTGTTCCGTCGCGGCGGCGCCAGGCGCGGCCACGGTCAGGAAGTCAGGGGTGGAACTCAGGCGGGCGGCAGCGCCGGCTCGCGCGCGGTGATGCGCGGGCGGGATGGCCTGGCCCAGGGCGCGCCGTGGCGGTCACGGTGCGGGTGTGCAGATGCGTGTTGCAGGTACTGCATGGTTGTCTCCTGTGCGATGCGGCACGCTGGCCGCCCGGCAAGCCGGGGCACTTGGCCGCGTCGGCGTGGACGGCGGCGTTGCGACCCGGTGACGAGGTGTCGGGAGTATTCCCGCACGATCGTTCGTTTTCACCGACTTTTGCATAGGCGTCGCGGCATCGTCAAGGAAAGCGGCGGAGTATTCCGCACCGCGAAATAGCAGTTGGCGCGTCTCCGGGTAAGCCCGGAGGCTTGCCCCGCCATCCATCGACAAGGCCGATGACCCCTATGCGTTCCCTGCATGGAGAGCAGCCCGCCATTCCTTTGTTGCTGACTTCATTGATGCGACTGCGGATTGCGTGCCCAGCACGTCCTGCGTTCTTTTTGAGAGCATCGCGCAGGCTTCCGTCTGCCGTGGCGGTTGCCTGGTCGGCTTCCTTTATCGCGTGGGCGCTGGTGTAGAAAATCCTAAAAATCAAGAGGAAGGACAGTTCTGTAAAGAGGCCACCCTTCGCCGCTGGTGGCGAACGATGTTTTCGATCGGCCATTACGCTGGGTGCCCGCTGCAGCAATGTCGTGCTTCCTAAATTCCGAGTCTTGACGGGACGCTGCTGGCGGCCGCTCTCTGCAGCATCGCGACAGTTACCCCACGCAGCGCTCAAGGAGCGCCTGGCCGCTGGTTACCGGTGCAGCACAGGTGCGATGCCGGCACACGTAGGCCGCCGGCAGGCCGTTGACCGGGTGCCGCCCCTGGCCGACTGGAACGTCTTCGGCAAATGCGAGGACGCGTGCCGGGAGGTACGTGCGGTGAACGCTCTCGACAAGCGCGGCGGCAGCCGCCTTATCGCCGGCAAGAATGATCCCGAACGGGCCGCGCTGTGCGAAATCCCTGGCGGCCAGGAGGTGCACGAAGCCGGCCGGGGCCGCGGTGGCGGCAGTCCGGTAGTACTGGAATTCGTGCTCGGCAAGCTCGTGGTAGCGATCCTGGCCGGTCAGTTCATGCAAGCGCAAGCAGGCAAAGACGCTGGCTGACATGCCGGACGGCCAGGCGCTGTCGTACGGCGCCCGGGGCCTGTGCACCAATGGCTCGCCATCATGGGGCGTAAAGTACAGTCCGTCGTCCCAGAACTTGTCGAGGATAAGCGCCACGAGTTCGACCGCGCGATCGAGGTATCGCTTGTCGAAGCAGGACTCGTAGAGGTCAAGCAGAGCGTTGGCCAGGAAGGCATAGTCTTCAAGGAACCCCGGCACCCTGGCTGTGCCGTCCTTCCAGGACCGGTACAAGCCGCCGTCCGGCATGGTGAGTTGGTCCTGGATAAAGCTGGCGGCACGCCTTGCGGCGGCGAGGTGTGCTCCGTTGCCGGTCGCCTGGTAAGCCGCACAAAGTCCCTGGATCATCAGACCGTTCCAGCCGGCGAGGATGTTGTCGTCGCGGCTGGGGCGCACGCGTTGGGCACGTGCTGCAAATAGCCGCTCGCGCCAGCGTTCGAGTCGCGCCTCCTCCTGGGGAGTCAGCGTGACCGCCCGGTGGAGCACCGATCTGCCGGCTTCAAAGTTCCCGCTGTCGGTCACGCCGTAGGCGCGACACGCGAGGGCGCCCTCGGATTCGCCCAGCACCGCCTTCACCTCGGCCGGTGTCCAGACATAGAAGCGGCCTTCCTCGCCTTCGCTGTCGGCATCTTCGCCGGCATAGAAGCTGCCATCGGGGTGCGTCATGTCGCGCAGGATGTACGCGATGGTTCCCTCGAATACACGGCGCCAGGCTTGCTTGCCGCTCAGCCTGTAGGCGTTGGCGTACAGCGCGACGAGCTGGCCGTTGTCGTAAAGCATCTTTTCGAAGTGGGGCACCGCCCAGCGTTCGTCGACGCTGTAGCGGGCGAACCCACCGCCGAGCTGGTCATGGATGCCACCGGCCGCCATGCCGTCGAGCGTGCGCTCCAGCGCTTCAAGCAAGGTGGGTTCACCGGTACGTTGATGGATGCGCAACACGAGGTCGTAGGCGCTTGCGTTGGGAAACTTCGGCGCTCCGCCCAACCCGCCATGGGTCGGGTCCGTATTCCGTGCCATGGCGCGGGCTGCTTGCGCGGGCAGGTCCTCGACCTCGGTGGCGGCACGGCCCGGGTCCGCTTCGTCTAGCTGTCGGAACCCCTGCCGAAACTGCTCGACAGTTTTGCTCAGCTCCTGGCGGCGATGCCTCCAGGCTTCGCTCAGGCTCAGCAGCACACGCTCGAACCCTGGGCGACCGTAGCGATCATCCGGCGGAAAGTAGGTGCCACCGAAGAATGGTTCTGCTTGCGGCGTCAGGAACACCGTGAGCGGCCAGCCGCCGCCCTGTCCCATCATCTGCGGGACCTTCTGGTAAATGTCGTCGAGGTCGGGACGCTCCTGCCGATCGACCTTGATGCTGATGAAGCGCTCGTTCATCAGGCCGGCGATCCGGGGATTCTCGAACGATTCGTGCGCCATGACATGGCACCAATGGCATGCGGCGTAGCCGACGGAAAGCAGAACCGGTTTGTCGTCGTCGCGGGCGCGGAGAAAGGCCTCTTCGCACCAGGGATACCAGTCGACCGGATTCTCTGCGTGTTGTCGGAGGTAGGGTGACGTTTCTGAGGCGAGCCGGTTTCCCATCACAGTCTCCAGCCTGGTGCGGTAGGACAACTGTGGCGCAGAACAAGGCCCCCGGCAAGCGATCAGCGCGCCACTGCCACGCCGGCGCCCGGGAGTGCCGGATCAGGCATTCCGTCGTTCAATGTCCGCATAGCCTGGGCGCGCATGTCGCTGGCTCACGCCGGCAGTGCCATTGCGTGGGGAAACCGATTTCAGCGCGTCTTGGCGACTCTTCAGCCAGCCAGCTCGCGGTGCAACGCCACGTATTCCTGCGCCAGCTTGTGGCGCGGATCCAGATGGATCATGGGGGTGGCATGCTGGTGCGATTCGCGGATCTTCACCGATGCAGACAGCCGCGATTCAAGTACTGGCAGGCCCTCGCTTACCAGTTCGTCGACCAGTTTCTGCGGCAAGCTCGCTCGCGGCTGGAACTGGTTGATCACGATCCCCTCGACCTGCAGCCCGTCGTTGTGGTCCTGCTGGATTTCCTTCACGTTATCGAGCAGCGTGTAGAGGGCACGGCGCGAGAAGTCATCGCAATCGAACGGGATCAGGCAGCGCTCCACGGCGATCAGTGCCGAGCGGGTATAGAAATTCAGGGCCGGTGGCGTGTCGATGTAAATGGCGTCATAGACTGCCTCCAGCTCGAGCAGGGCGTCGCGTAGCTTGTAGATCTTGTAGCGCGATTCGAGCTTGCCGTGGAGGGAATCCAGGTCAGGATGCGCGGGCATCACATCGAGGTTCTCGAACGGCGTCGGGTGGATAAAGGACGTAAATTCCACCGGCCTGAAGTTGTAGGTCAGGGAGGTCTCGAAAAAATTCGCCGCGGTCGGACTTGCCTCCGCGGCTTGCGCGCCAAGCAGGTACTGGGTGGAGTTGCCTTGTGCATCCAGGTCAATGACCAGGGTGCGCAAGCCCTCGCTGGCGCTGATCGCCGCGAGATTGCATACAATGGTCGATTTTCCGACCCCACCCTTCTGATTGAACACGACGCGCCGCATATGCCCCTCTGGAGAGAATCGATCCGAAGGCGGCAGCATACCTTAGCGTGAGGTTCTCGGCAGCACCCCGCCTGGCTATGACAACGATTCCGGGGCCGCGATGAGGTGGCGCCTGCGGGCAGGCGGGTGCCAGCGTCAGCCGTCCGATTCCTGCTCGCTGTACCATTGGCGCGTTGAGGTGGTCCCGCGCTTGGGCACCTCGTGGACCAGCCGTGAGCTGCACACCATGCGGCTCACGCCACCGAAAGCATCGACATGGTTGCCGACCTTGCCCGCTCCTGGTTGACCTTCAGTGCGCCCGTGGCCGCTGCACAGGCTGCCGGCCGCCCGCTCGTGGCGCTCGAATCCACCATCATCGCCCACGGCATGCCCTACCCGGAGAACGTTCGCACGGCGCGCAAAGTGGAGGCCCTGATCCGCGACCTGGGCGCCGAGCCCGCGACGATCGCGCTGATTGGCGGGCGAATCCGCATCGGGCTTTCGAACGACGAGCTGGAGCTGCTCGGGCGCTCGGAGCGGGTGCACAAGGTGAGCCGCCGCGACCTGCCAGCCGTGCTGGCCGGCGGCGGGCTCGGCGCCACGACCGTGGCCGGCACGATGATATGTGCCGCGCTGGCGGGCATCGAGGTCTTCGTCACCGGCGGGATTGGCGGTGTGCACCGCGGTGCGCAGGAGACCTTCGACATCTCGGCCGACCTGCAGGAACTGGCCAGGACTTCGGTGGCGGTGGTCTGTGCCGGGGCGAAGTCCATCCTGGACATCGGACTCACGCTGGAATACCTGGAAACACACGGCGTGCCGGTGCTCAGTTGCGAGCAAGACAATGTTGCTGCGTTCTACACGCGCGACAGCGGCTTTCGTGCTGACTTCAGGCTGGACGACGCGGCGGAGCAGGCACGCTTCATCCGCACCAAGTGGGACCTGGGCCTGGCGGGCGGCGTGGTGTTGAGCACACCGGTGCCGCAAGCGGCAGCGATGGCGTCCGGGGAGATCGACGCGCTGACCCAGCAGGCGCTTGCCGAGGCCAGGGCGCAGGGAATCACCGGCAAGGCCGTGACGCCTTTCCTGCTGGCTCGCATCAAGGCGCTGACGAGCGGACGCAGCCTGGCGGCAAACATCGCACTCGTGAAACACAATGCCGAGGTAGGGGCAAGGCTGGCGCTGGCATTGGCACGCGCGGGGCGCGGGGCGGACGCAGCCTAGCCAGGTGAGCAGGCCGGCATCCGCAGGGTGCGGGCGCGCACCTGGCAAGCTGTGTCTGTGCGCCAATGTCGCCTAATCTTGTGTCTTAGCGATCAGCGAGTGGAAGACTCGCCTGAAGTCGCAGCGCGTACACTTTCGATCCGGGGCTGATGGCAGGAGTCATCATCATGCGACTCTCACTAATAGTCAGCGGCGCCATGCTGGCGCTTTCGGCATGTACATTGGAACCGGCCGGAACAGGCGCCTTTACCGTCATGGGGCCGGCCAGCTTCGATCGCACCTTCACGGCGGCTGCCGGGGCCATGCGTGACCAGGGCCTGGCGATCAGCGTCGAGGACCCGGTCAATGGCGTGGTTGTCGGCAGCCTGGATACCAGGACGGTGATGGCCGGGGTTCACCAGCAGGCAGACGGCCACGTGCGCGTGGAATTCGACGGCATGGCTGCACACGATCCGGCGTTGATGGCGCGCATTTCGCGCAGCTACAACCGCCGCATGGGCCGCTGAAGGGCGTCAGAGGCGTCCAGAATCCGCCGTGCGATGCCGTCAAGGGCGCGACGGGATGGACGCCCAAATGACGGGCGCCATCGCGCGTCGCCGCGCTCAGTCGTGGTGGCGATGCTTCTTGTGGCCCTTGTGCTTGCCGCGATTGCCGTTCTTGTGGTCATCGGCATAGTTGTTGCGCGACACATTGCCGCCCAGCGCCGAGCCCGCTGCACCACCGGCCGCGGCACCGACGATGCCGCCGGTTCGGCCGCCCACGGCATTGCCTGCCGCCGCGCCGGCACCACCGCCCAGCGCGCCACCCACGATGGCGCCGGTTCGTTCCTTCTTGTTGGCAGTCACCGCGCCGCCCGCGCCGCCGCCCACCGCGCCGCCGACCACGGCACCTGTGCTGCCGCCCAGTGCGCCACCGACGGCCGCGCCCGCGGCGCCGCCCAAGCCGCCGCCAACGGCGTTCTTCAGGTCATCGGCCAGCGCCGGTGTGGTGGCAGCGGTCAGCAGCAGGGTCAGGCACAGCGCACGAAGTGGTTGTCGAGTCATGTTTTTCCTCAAGGGGGATGGTTGGCGATCCGCCGATGGGGGAGTTTACACGGAGCGGTCCGTGGCGCAGGAAACAGCGACCCCCGGGATGGAGCCGCCACGAGCCGGAAAACAGAAAAGCCCTTCACAATTCGTGGAGGGCTTTTTCAATTCAGGCCGTCATGCGGCGCAGGGCGACTATAGCGGGCGAATCTTTGACGCTTGTGGGCCTTTCTGACCTTGCGTCACTTCAAATTCCACTCTCGCACCTTCCTCCAACGATTTGAACCCGGTGCCCTGGATTTCGCTGTGATGCGCAAACAAGTCCTTGCCGCCATCATCCGGCGTGATGAACCCATAGCCCTTTTCACTGTTAAACCATTTCACGATGCCAGTCGCCATCTCGTCCTCGAAATTTGGTGCACACAGGTTGCGTGTTGAGAAACCCCGCCCCGGAATCGCCGCGTCGCCAAAATATGGTTGAACGCGGTACGGCGCGCCGAAACCCTAGCATACCGAAGAGGAGGGCGGGCAGCATCTGCGGGTTAACCTCTGGGTCGGAGCGCAGATGATGAGGCGGGCGAGTCGCGGTATGGGCTGAGTGCGCAAATTTCCGACCGCGGAATCCGGGAAAATCCCCTCGATCCAGCCTTACTCAGACCAAACGGCATCGACGTCCCGCAGCAGGTGCCCGGCCAGGATGTAGTCGCCGGCCTTCATGGCCTTGGTCTCCAGGGCAACCAGCTCGTTGGCTGCGAGCTGGTCCAATGCAAACTGGCAGTAAAGGTTCCGTTGCCGGAAGGACACCTTCGGCCGGCTGAGGCCGGCAATGAGCGCCGCGAGGGACTTCACGGCAATGCTCTCGTGTCCGCGATATTCCACCCGTATCCCTACCTTGTTACCAAGGCGCCCGAGCTCAATCGCATCCTGCCAACCTGACTCATAGTCGAGCTCGACCAGCGCGACCCCCTCTGCCTCCAGGAGCCTGATGGCTTCCCCTTTGGTTCCAGCCCGAGCCGTTGTCATTTCTGCCTCCACTCACACCCTCCCGCGCGCGGGTCGCCGGTCTGGTTCAACGTGCTACTGAACTCAACTCAACGTCGCCCCGCTCACCTTGACTCTTGGCTTCAGATTTGGAGTCAAGATCCAGCTTAATTCTGACGTAAGAAAAATCTAAGTCAATATAGAATCGCCCTGTAGTCCTGCTACCACCCGCGCAACCGCTCCGGCGACGCGGGTTCTTTTTTTGACACCGAGCGGTCCCCATTCGGCCTGAAGCTCAACGCCTTTTCCCCAGTAGCGACATATTGGTAGCAGACCTCGGCGAGTGGTGCTAATGCAAGCCGTCCGGCCGGTCGGCGAATGGCTGCTCCTGAACCTGGATGCATATCATGTTGCGATATTCGTTGAGCCGCCGCCGCGCACGTTTTGGCAAAGGAAAAAATGCCGGGGATTACGGCAGACATGCTTCCAATCGTATTGAACACAAGGTGGCGAGCAACTAAGATGAACGTTCCGGGTGCGAGACCAAGCACCCGCCAGCCAGAACCTCGCGTCCGAGGCGAAACAAGCGGCCTGTGCAACTCAGGCCGACTGTCGCGGACGGTAGTGAAGTCCCGTAGCAAAAGTACACCTACAGCTTGGGAGACGACTGTGCTGAGTCATCATGAATTCGCCACGCTTGTGCTGGTAAGCGGCAGCTCCGACCCAATGGAGCTTGACCGCGCGGATATGGACGCGCTGCTCGCGCATCAACTGGTTACGCTTGAGCGCCTCGGGCCAAACCACAGCCGCCCTCGGGTGACAATCCAGGGCTACGCTTTTCTGAAGGCCGTCGACCAAGTTCGCGCAAGGGAAGGTCGAGCTCGCCAGGCCTCCTTATGAGCGTATGCCTTAGCTGGTAGCGCCTGCCGGCGTTGGTGCGCTTTCGCCTGATCGGCGTGGCCTGCCAGAGTCGCGATGCAGCAATCGTTATCCACTCGATTTCCGTCCCGTCGGAGCTCCATCGGATGGCTCAGGTGGCGGGTCGCACTTAGGAGACGCAACATGACTCAGTGGTCCCCCGAGCAATTCATGAAGGTCCAGATGGCAGGTATCGAAGCCTTGACCGGGCTGACCGGCAAGGCCTTTGAGGGCTTCGAAAAACTGCTGGAGTTGAATCTGCAGACGATGAAGACGGCGCTGGCTGATTCACGAGAAGGCGCAAAGAAGGCGCTTTCAGTCAAGGACCCGCAAGAACTGGTCGAACTGCAAATCGAGCTATTCCAACCCGCGGCCGCCAATGTATTGGCGTATCGCCGTCAACTGTACGAAATCCTCGCCGCCACCCGGGCGGAGTTCGAGAAAGTCGCCGAGGTTCAATACACGGCAGGCAAGCAGGGTCTGAACGACTTCCTTGGCAGCGTGGTGAACCAAACACCTGCCGGCACGGCGGCGGCGCCATTTGCTGCCTGGCAGGAGGCCGTCAACGCGACCACGACGCTCTATGAGTCGATGCAAACGACGGTAAAACAGGCCGCGCAAGTGGCCGAGAGCAGTTTCAATACTGCTGCGCAGGTGGCCTCGAAAGGCATGCAACGTCGTGCATCCCACGCCTCAAAGGCAGCTGCGAACTAAGTCGGCCTTGGCTCCTGAGGGAGCCAGACGAGGTGGAGCGCTGGGGGCGGTCATGTGCTTTGCACCGCCGCCGGCCTAAACTTCCTTCGTGTCGAATATAAGCATGTCAACGCCGGCCTGGGCAAAATTGGCCAGGTCAGCTGCTGCTGCGGCGCCCTCAGGCGAAGCCATCGCCTGCTGGAGCGCCGGCAGCGAATCGAAGCTCAGCACCGCAACCAGGTGAAACGGCGAAGCACCGGCCGGGCTTGCAACCGGGCCGCTGCTGACCTCGTAGCGTCGCAGGCCGGTGATCTTCTTTGCGATCGGAATATGGGTCGAGAAGTAGTATGAATCAAACGCCGCCGTGTCCGCAGGCTTCTTGTAAAGCACCATTAGCTTTGCCATCGTTGTTCCTCAAAACGTGGGTTTGATATAGCGCAAGCTTGCAAGTGTATCGTCCCTATAGCGGGTGAACCCATTTCTGTCAGAGGATCGGGCTGGCCAGTTTCTTCATGCTACGATTTTCCTATCTGAAGCGGAGGTCGTCATGACAATCGAAAGCTACCAGGGCTACATCGTCCGCGGCTTTGCCAAGCAGCTTGGCGATGGATCGTTCGAGGCATCCGGTGCGGTTGAGAAGGACGGCCGCATCGAGGAGGGATCGGATCCGTTGGGGTACTACCCCTCGTTTGAGCGTGCTGCGGCAGCCGGCATTGCCTGGGCGAAAGCGTGGGTAGATGATCACGGCTGAACCCTTCCGAACTCACCAAGGCCGGCTTGCAGCCTTTTGCGGCTAGGCCAAATCGTTTCGATCGTCCCACCTGTCTCAGAAGGTGGCTGGCGAGTTCACCCACAGCACCCTGGCCACCACGTCGCCCACATTGCGGTAGCCATGCGGCACCTGGCTGGAGAACGTGAAAGCATCGCCCGGGCCGATCAGGTAGACGTCGTCGCCGAGCATCAGTTCGAGCTGTCCTTCGAGCACGTAGCCCACTTCCTCGCCCTGGTGCTCGATCTGCCCGTCGCTGGCCTCGCCAGGCCAGACGATGTGGATGTTGGCTTGGAGCAGGCCGCCACGTTTGGGCAGCACCACGCGTTCGAGCGCGACGCCGCCGGCCCGGATCACAGGGCGTTCACCATGCCGCAGGATCGGCGACTGGTTTGGCTCCCCGTCGCTGGTCAGCGCGCCGATATTGGTGTCCAGCGCCACGGCCAGCCGGTGCAGCGTGGCAAACGACGGGGTGGCCAGCCCGCGCTCAATCTTTGAAATCAGGCTTTCCGAGCAGCCCGCCTTCCCGGCGAGCTGCAGCAGCGTGTAGCCGGCCACCAGCCGGGCGTGGCGCAGCTTGACGCCAAGCGTCAGGGTGGCCGACTTGCTGTCGGCCGCTTCAGGTGTGGGTTGCTCGGTCTTTGCCATGCAGGCTCGGAATTGATTGGACTTGGATCGGCCGCCAGGCGCCGTACGTCAATGTGTTCAGCGGCTGGCCAGTTCGGCGACAGTGTAAGCCAGTGCCTGGGCCCCAAGGAACAGGTCGGCACCTGCCGTATCTTCGGCGGCATTGTGGCTGATGCCCCCTTTGCTCGGCACGAAGATCATCGCCGTGGGGCAATGGTCGGCCAGGTACATGGCGTCGTGGAACGCGCCGGAGGTCAGCCGCATCGGCAGCGCGCGGCCGGCGTTGCCGCTGGCACGCGCGCAGGCGCGTTCGATGGTGCCCAGCATGGCCTCGGGGAAATGCGTCGGCTCGCGATGGAAGAAGCGCGTGACCGTAACCGCTTCGGGCGCATGCGCATGCCTGACGCACGCCGCGCGCAGTGCCGCTTCGGCGCGGTCCAGCGCGGCGTCGTCAAGGCAGCGCATATCGACCGTGAACGTGACGTGGCCGGGAATGGTGTTGACCGAGTTTGGCGCCACGCTCCAGCGGCCCAGCGTCAGGCGCAGTTCGGGAGTGCCGGGGGCGGCCGCATGGCGCGGCGCCAGCGCGTACAGGTCTTGCGCGATGGCCACGGCCGCGGCCATCGCATCGCATCGTACCGCCATCGGCGTGGTGCCGGCATGGGCCATCGTACCCGTGCATTCCACGCGGAACCAGCGCACCGCCTGGATGCCGGTGACCACGCCCAGCGGCACATTTGCGCCTTCCAGCACCGGCCCCTGTTCGATGTGCAGTTCGACGCATGCCGCCATGGGCCGCGCCATCGGCACCCTGTTCACGTCGTGGCTTTGCGCCAGCGCGGCATCGAGCGCCTCGCCGAAGCGGATGCCGGCCGCGTCGGCCACGTCGCGATAGCCTGCCAGCCGGGCCGGTTCGACGAAGGCGCTCGAACCCATCGCGCCGGGACCGAAGCGGCTGCCTTCCTCGTTGGTCCAGGACACGACCTCGATGGGGCGCAAGGTCTCGATGCCGGCCGCGTTGAGCGCAGCAATCACTTCCAGGCCGGCCAGCACGCCGTACGCGCCGTCGTACTTGCCGCCCACCGGCTGGGTATCGGCGTGGCTGCCGGTCAGCACCGGCGGCAGGTCTTCGCGGCCGGGGCGGCGGAAGAACAGGTTGCCGCAATCGTCGATGCCGACGGTGCAGCCCAGCGCGCGTGCCTGGTCGATCAGGTGGCGCCGGGCGGCCAGGTCGGTCGCGGTCAGCGTTTCGCGGGAAACGCCGCCGTCGTGGCGCAGGCCAAAGCGGGCCAGGGCTGCCAGCGATGCGGCCAGGCGCCCGGCGCCCACATGATCCTGCGCGCGTTCGGCAATGGCTTGTGCGTTGACGAGGGTGGGCGGGTTCGATACGGTCAATTTGGTCTCCAGATATCAGGCAAGGCTGGTGCCAAGCGCCTGCTCAAGGCGATGAGCCACGCCGAGCACGCGGGCATCGGCATGGCGCGGCCCGGTCACGGTCACGCCAACCGGCATGCCGGTGGCGCCGGTGCCCGTCGGCACATGGACGCACGGGGTGCCCAGCAGCGACCACATGCGGCAGAAGATTGGATCGCCGGTGGCGCCCAGGCCAGCTGGCGCTTCGCCTTCGGCGCTCGGGGCCAGCACGACGTCGAATCCGGCCATCGCCATGTTGAACGCCGTGCGCGCCGCTTCCGCGTGGGCCAGCGCGAAGTGGAAGCGCTGGCCGGTGACGGCGCGGCCCGCTTCGAGCTGGCGCGCGAAAGCCGCGCTGAAGCCTTCTGCGTGCTCGCGTGCTTCCGGCGCGAATGCGGCGAGTGCCTCGAATGCCATGATGTCCATTTGGGCTTCAGTCAGCCCGTGGCAAGCCTGCGGCAGGTCGAAGTCGCGCACCGTGCCACCGATGCATTCGAGCGCACGGATCGCGGTGTCCAGCGCGGCTTGGGTATCGGCACTGGCGCGTTCCCAATGCGGCGTGCGGCAAATGCCAATGCGCAGCGGCGCGTGGTGTAGCGTGGACGCGTCCGCTACCGCGGCATCGCGCGCCAGGGTGCCGATGAAGAGGGCCGCGTCGTCCACGCGGCGGGCCAGCACGCCCACCGTATCCAGGCTCGGTGCCAGTGGCTTGATGCCGGCCAGCGGCAGCGTGCCATGGGTGGGCTTGTAGCCCACCACGCCGCAATAGGCGGCCGGCCGGATGATCGATCCCGCGGTCTGTGTGCCGAAGGCCAGCGGCACCATGCCTGCGGCGACGGCGGCGGCCGATCCGCTCGACGAACCGCCGGGGGTGCGGGGCCTGTCCGCCGGCGCGCGCGAGTTGCGGGTCGGCCCCGGCTGAAACGTGGCGAATTCGGTGGTGACGGTCTTGCCGACCACGACCGCGCCCGCCGACCGGGCCAGTGCCACCGCCGCCGCATCCACGCCCGGCCGATGTCCGGGGTATATCGGCGAACCATAAGTGGTCGGCATGTCGGCGGTATCCATCAGGTCCTTGACGCCAAGCGGGACGCCCGGCAACGCGCCTGACGCGCCGCCGGCATCCAGCCGCCGCGCCTGCGCCAGGGCGGTGTCGGCACCCACATGCTGCCAGGCCAGAATGCCTGAGTCTTGCGCCGCAATGCGGGCCAGTGCCGCACGGACCACCGCTTCGGCGCTCAGTTCGCGCCGGGACACCATCTGCGCCAGGGTGCGGACCGGAAGATCGAGGAAGTCGTCCATCGCCTGTTCTCCAGGTCAGCCGAAATAGGCCGCGCGAACCTCATCGTTCTCGCGCAGCGCCTGCGCGGTGCCCTGGGCCACGACACGGCCCTGGCTCAGCACATAGCCCTGGTGTGAGATGGCCAGCGTCTGGCGCGCGTTCTGTTCCACCAGCAGCACCGTCATGCCCAGTTCGTTGATCTGCTGGATGACCTTGAAATTCTCCTTCACATAGAGCGGCGACAGGCCCAGCGACGGCTCGTCGATGACCAGCAGCCGCGGCTGCGCCATCAGTCCGCGCCCGATCGACACCATCGCCTGTTCGCCGCCGGACATGGTGCCGGCGAGCTGGCCCGCGCGCTCGCGCAGCCGGGGGAAGATCGTGTACACGCGCTCGATGCGCTCGCGCACCCTGGCCGGGTCCGCCTCAAGGAAGGCGCCCAGCGCAAGGTTTTCAGCCACCGTCATGCGCGGGAACACCTTGCGGCCTTCGGGAATGCAGGAGATGCCGCGTGCGATGATGTTGTGGGTCTTCTCTCCCGCGATGTCCGTGCCGTCCCACAGGATGCGCCCCTGGCGCGGCGGCGTCAGGCCCAGGATCGAGCGGATCAGCGTGCTCTTGCCGGCGCCGTTGGCGCCAAGGATGCAGGTGATCTTGCCCGGCGGCACCTCGATCGAGACATCGTGCAGGACGTTGACCTTGTCATAGCCCGTGGTCAGCCCTTCCACGCGCAGTGTGCTGTCGCTCATGCGGCTTCCTCCCCCAGATAGGCGGTCTGCACGTCGGGATCGGCGGTAATCTCGGCGTAGGTTCCCTCGGCAATCTTCTTGCCGTAATTCAGCACGATGCAGCGGTCGGTGATGCGCTCGATCACGTTCATTTCGTGCTCGATCAGCACCACCGACAGGTCCTGCAGCTTGCCGCGCACCTGCAGGATGTCGTCCATCAGCTCGTGGGTCTCGTCATGCGTCATACCCGCCGAAGGCTCGTCGAGCAGCAGCAGGCGAGGGCGGCTCATCAGGGCCCGGCACACCTCGATGCGGCGGCGGTCGATCATCGTGAACGTTTCCACCGGCTCGAACAGCCGCGCCACCAGCGGCGGGCTGAAGATGCCCAGCAGGTCGCGCACCGACTCCACGTAGCGTTCGTACTCGGCGCGGAACGCCTTGCGCCGGAACAGGTTGAAGACCAGCCCGTGCCGCATGTTCTGGTAATCGCCGATCACGATGTTGTCGAACACCGTCAGCGGCAGCGACAAGCGCGAACGCTGGAACGTCCGCGCCACGCCGCTGCGGTAGATCTGCTGCGGCGTCTTGCCGATGACGTTGTTGCTGTCATAGGTAATGGTTCCGGCGCTGGCCTTGTACAGTCCCGTCAGCACGTTGAAGAACGTGGTCTTGCCGGAGCCGTTGGGGCCCAGCAGGCCCAGGATCTCGCCACGGCGGATCTCGAGCTGGAGGTTGTCCAGCGCGGTCAGGCCGCCAAAGCGCATGGTCAGGCCGCGCACCTGGATCATTGCGTCGCTCATTGCGCATCCTCCCGGGGAAAGAACAGGCGGGTCTTGCGCGGCATCAGGCCGTCCGGGCGGAACAGCAGGATGGCGATGACCAGCGCCGCATAGAACAGGAAGCGGTATTCCTGGATGAACTGCAGCTTTTCGGGCAGCACCAGCACGATGATGGCCGCCGGCACCAGGCCCACCACGTTGCCGAGGCCGCCCAGGATCACGATCGACAGCATCAGCAGCGAGTCGGCGAAGGTGAAGTTGTTGGGCGCCACGAACGCAGTGACCATGCCGTAGACACTGCCGGCGATGCCGGCAAAGAAGTTGCCGAGCATGAACGCAATCACCTTCCACCGGGCGATGTGCAGGCCGAACGCGGCGGCGGCGGTCTCGTCGGTGCGCACCACGTCCATCGCCAGGCCTACCCACGAGCGCTCCAGCGCCTTGACCACGGCAAAGGTGCCCGCGCAGATCAGCAGGCTCAGCAGCGCATAGCTGGCGTAGAACGACACGTCCACGCCGAACAGTGTCACGCCCTCATTGAACGCGAAGCCGAACAGCGTCATCCCGGGAACCTGCAGGCCCTGCGGCCCGCCCAGCACGTCGTTGACCTCAAGGAAGGTCTTGAACAGGATGCCGAACGCGATGGTCACCAGCGCCGCATAGTGGCCGCGCGTGCGCAGCACGGGCGCAACCAGCACCGAGCCGATCACGGCCGCTGCCAGGCCGGACAGCACGATCACCAGCACGTGGGGAATGCCCGTGTGCGTGGCCAGCACGGCCGTGGTGTAGGCGCCGATGCCAAAGAACGCCGCGCCCGCGAAATTGGACACGCCGGAAAACCCGAGCTGGACGGTCAGCCCCAGGCAGGCGGTGGTGTAGAGCAGCACCGCGCACAGCATCAGCAGGACGAAATGGCTCTCATGGAACAGCGCGACCAGTGCCAGCGTGCCGGTCAGCGCCCATAGCCTGGACTGGCCTGGCCGCCGCGCTGCTGCCTGCTCCACGGCCTGCGTCAGGCCCAGCCGGCCCGCCGCGAACAGCGCGGCCCCGGCCAGCGCCAGCAGCACGGCTACCGCCAGTTGCGATTCCGCATGCAGGAAGAAGTAGAGATAGGCCACCATGGCGATGGCCGAGATGGCCAGCACCATGGCCGGGCGCCGCTGCGGGCCCTCGGCCGTGGCGGCGGAGGCCGCCGGCAGCGGCTTCGAGACGTTGTCAGACACGTTCACTGGCTTTCTCCGCGATGAGTCCGGTCGGCTTCCAGGCCATCAGCACGATGACCACGGCAAAGGCAAATACGTCCTTGTAGGCGCTCGGGATGTCGGGCACCAGGGCCGGCAGCATGGCACTGCCCAGTACCTGCAGCGCCGCAAACAGGAAGCCGCCGAGGATGGCGCCGTAGATATTGCCGAGCCCGCCCAGGATGGCAGCGGCAAAGCCGATCACCCCGAGCAGCAGCCCGACGTTGAAGTTGATCTCGTTGTAGTAGAGGCCGTTCATCACGCCCGCCAGTGCCGCCATGGCGGAACCCAGCGCAAACGTGACCAGTACCACCACCTCGAAGTTGATGCCCATCAGCCGGGCCGTTTCGCCATCCTGGGCCACGGCACGAATGGCCATGCCAAAGCGCGTGCGGGTGATCAGCAGATGCACGCCGAGGATGATGGCCACGCCGGCGGCCAGCAGGATCAGGTTGTCCGCGCGGATGGAGAGCGCGCCGATGGTGAACTCGCCAGCGGGCAGCAGCGCGGGAAACGGCTTCGGGTTCGAGCCGTCCGGGTAGAACAGCCGGACCGCCTCACGCAGCACCGTGCCCAGCATCAGCGTGGCCAGCAGCGTGTTCAGCGGCGGCGCACGGCGCAGCGGCAGGATCAGGACGCGGGCGATGCCGGCGCCCAGCAGGCCGGTCACCGTCACCGCGCACACCACGATGGCCAGCAGCTGCAGCCACGGGGAATCCACGTGCATCGCCACCACGCCGGCTGATGCCGCCAGCCCGGCAAACGCGCCCACCATCAGCACATCGCCATGAGAAAACTTGATCACGTCGAGCACGCCGAAGAACAGCGTGAACCCTACCGCCACCATTGCGTAGATCATCCCGAGCATCAGCCCGTTAAAGACATACTGCCCTAATACACTCATCGGTATCCCCCGAATTCCGGATGCCCAGGCGGGCGCGGGGCCGGGCGGGGGGCAGGCGCGCCCCGAACCCGGCCGCCATGCTTACAGGCCGGTCAGCTTCTTCTTGCCCTTGCCGTAGGTGCTGTCTTCCCAGATCACCCACTTGCCGTCTTCCACCACATACTTGGTGATCAGCGGCACCACGTTCTGGCCGTGGTCGTCGAAGGTGACCTTGCCGATGATGGTGTTCACGTCCCTGGTGCCGTTCAGCACATCACGCACCTTCTTGCGGTCCGGGCCCACCTTTTCCACGGCGTCCATGATCAGGTTGGCCGCGGCAAACGCAAACGGTCCGTACGCTTCGGGCGGTTCACCGTATTTCTGCTGCGTGTAGCGTTCCATGAAGAACTGGCCGCCCGCCAGCTTCTCTACCGGCGCGCCTTCGATGAACGCCAGCGAACCCTCCGACAGCGACTTGCCCACGCCTTCGATATAGGCATCGGACTTGATACCCGACGTGCCCTCGAACTGGGCCTTGATGCCGAGCTTGTCCATCTGCGTGCGGATGCGCACGCCGAGCGGCGTGAGGCCGCCGAAATACACCACGTCGGGCTTCAGTTCGCGGATCTTGGTCAGCTCCGTGGTGAAGTCCTGCTGATCGGCTGTGACGCCGAACGTGCCGACGATGGTGCCGCCGTCCTTCTTCAGGAACTCGCTGAAATACTTGTTGTGGCCCTTGCCGTAGTCGGTGGTGTCATGGATGATCGCCCACTTCCTGTAGCCCAGCCCGGTCATGAATTTGGCCGCCACTTCGCTCTGGTTGATCATCGTGCCGTTGACGCGATGGATCTCCTTGAACTTGTTGCCGTAGGTGACCTCGGGCAGCACGGCGCCCCACACCACGGCGGGCATGCCGAAGCGGCTGTAGACGCCCACTGTGCCCATGGCCACGGCCGAGCAGAAGTGCGTCACGCCGGCAACGATGGACTTGTCCGCCGCGATCTTGGTCGCCACCTGCACGCCGACGTTCGGCCGGCATTCGTCGTCCTGCACCACCAGTTCATAGGTGTACCTGGCCTTCGGGTCCGCATTGCGCAAGCGCACGGCCAGGTCCGCGGAATTGCGTCCGCCCAGGCCGATCGACGACACGCCACCGGTCAGCGGACCGACAAAGGCAATCTTGACGACATCCTTGGCCTGCGCCGGTGCTGCCGTCAGGACCATTCCGGTCGCCGCGGCTGCCATGGCGGCGGCTACTGCAGTGTGTTTCTTGCGCACTCTCTTTCCCCCTGGGTTGCATGGACAAATTGGACGAACCGCTGGCGCGGCGTCACGGACCCGAACCGATGCAAGGCGCCCGCGGACGCCCGGGAAAGCTCTTGGAAAGCTGCCTGCACCATATTCAAGTCACTTGAATACTATGCAACAGCCATGCCACCTTTCAACGAGCGAAAACCCGTAGCTTGCATGGGGGTCTGGGGAAATGAGGGGGAGCCCATGCTCAATCTGGGCGCATGGGCGCACGGTTGCGGTGCGCCGGGGAGCAAAACAAGGGAAGAAACATAGGGCCGTACGTAGGTGCTGTTTGGGGCACTTTCATTGCATCTCGCAGGCACCCACACAGATGCAGGTAGCGGTAGGTAGTGATGGCCGCCAACCGCGCGTCTGGCCGACACCCGGCATCGGCCAGCCCTGCGGCAACCGCCGTGCGCTACTGGTCTGCCTTCGCCCCCGACCGCCGCACGATTTCCGCCCATTTCCTGCCTTCGGAAGCGTTGTAGCGGGCAAAGTCGCCGGGTGAAGAGCCGACCGGCTCGGCGCCCATGTCGGCATATTGCTGCCGCACATCGGGCCGTTTCAGCGCGCTGGCCGCATGCGCGGCCAGCTTTTCCACGACCGGGGCCGGCGTGCCGCGCGGCGCCCACAGGCCGTACCAGGTGCTGATGTCGAAGCCGGGCAGGCCGGACTCGGCGACAGTGGGCACGTTTGGCAGCGCGCTCGCGCGGCGCTCGGTGGTCACGGCAACGGCACGCAGCTTGCCGGACTTGATGAAGGGCATCGCCGACGGCATGGAATCAAACATCAGCTGGATCTGGCCGCCCATCAGGTCCGTCAGCGCCGGCGCGCTGCCCTTGTACGGCACATGCTGCATCGGCACTTTTGCCGCCAGCTTGAACGATTCGCCGGCCAGGTGCTGGGCCGAGGCATTGCCCGCCGAGCCGAAATTGAGCGCACCGCCCTGGCTATTGGCGTAGGCGATCAGGTCCTGCACGGTCTTCACCGGCGATGCGTTGTTGACCACCAGCACCAGCGGCACGTCGGCCAGCTGCGTGATCGGCACGAAGTCCCTGAATGAGTCATAGCGCATCTTCGGCTGGATGCTGGGGTTGATCACATGCAGCGAGGCATTGGCCAGGATGGTGTAGCCGTCGGCGGGCGCGCGCGCCACGGCTTCGGCGCCGATCATGCCGCTGGCGCCGGGTTTGTTGTCGACCACCACGCTCTGGCCCAGGCTCTCGCCCATCTTGACCGCGACCACGCGCGCGAGCAGGTCGGTGGGGCCGCCGGCGGGGTAGGGCAGCACCATGCGCACGGGATGCTGCGGAAAGTCCTGCGCGCCCGCGGCGGCCGGCAGCGCGGCAGCGGCTGCCGCCAGCATCAGTGCGGCGCGCAGCCGCGGCCACGCAGGAAGTCGTTTCTGGTATCGGGTGTTCACGTCTCTGTCTCCTTGATTTTTATCGCTACCTTGCCCACCACCTGGCGGGATTCCAGCGCGGCCAGGGCGTCGCCCAGGCCGGTGATCGGATAGACCGCGGATACGGTCGGATCCAGCTTGCCCTGCGCGGCCCAATCGAACAGCGTCGCCATGACCTCCTGCAGCGCCGCCGCATGCTCGGCCCGCTCGTTGGCGGGCGTCCAGCCGATGTAGCGGCCAAAGAAGAACCCGTGCAGCGTGAGGTTCTTGACCAGCAGCAGGTTGACCGGGGCCTGCGGGATGGTGCCGCTGGCAAAGCCGATGCTGAGGATGCGTGCGTTCGCCGCCGCCGCGCGCAGCGCCTGGCTGAACAGGTCGCCGCCGACCGGGTCCACCACCACGTCCGCGCCACGGCCGTCCGTCAGCGCCTTGACCGATGCCGCCAGGTCCGCCGGGGCCAGCGCGTGCGTGGCGCCGCGCCGTAGCGCGTCGGCACGCTTGGCCTCGGTGCTGGCGCAGGCGATGACCGTGGCGCCGAGCTGGCGCGCAATCTCCACGGCAGCCAGGCCGACCCCGGCCCCGGCGCCAAGCACCAGCACCGTGTCGCCCGGGCGCAGCGCGCAGCGCCACACCAGCCCGCAATACGCCGTGCCATAGGAAATTGGGATCGGCAGCGCAGTCTTTGACGGCAGCGCGTCAGGGACGCGGTAGACGGTGTACTCGGGCACGATGACCTGCTCGGCAAAGCAGCCCCAGTCCGCGATCGCCACCACCCGGTCGCCGGGACGCAGCCGCGTGACCGCGTCACCGCAGGCCACCACGCGGCCGACCGCTTCGGTGCCGGGCACGAAGGGCAACGGGGGGCGGCGCTGGTACTGGCCGGCGATCATCAGGCCGGTGGCATGGCTGACGCTGGCGTACTCGACGGCAATCGTGACCGCATGCGGGTCGGCCAGCGCCGGTTCCGGAATGGCCTGCAGCGCCACGTCCTGCACGCCGCCGAACTGCTTGCAGACAAGCGCCTTCATTGCGCACCTGCCTTGGCCGCCGGGGCCGCCGCCTGTCGCACCACACCCTGCTGCAGCCATGCGTCGATGGCCTGCTGGCCGAAGCCGGCCTCGTGCAGGACCTGCACGGTATGTTCGCCGTTGGCCGGCGCCGGGCCGGCTGGCCGGCGCATGTCGCGCGCCGGGATGCCGGCGAAGGGCAGCGGTCCGAGCCCCGGCTGCGTGATTGTCTGGAAGGTCTGCCGGTGTGCCGCCTGCGGGTGCGCCAGCACGTCGTCATAGCTGCGCACCGGGGCATGCAGCACGTCGTGCCGGCTGAGGATGTCTTGCCATTGCGCGGTCGTGCGCGTGGCGATCTGCTCGGCCATGTGCTGGTTCAGCAGCGCGGCGTGGGCCATGCGCGCCGCATTGTCGGCAAAGCGCGGGTCTTCCAGCCAGTCGGTGCGGTCCAGCGCATGACATAGCTTGGCGAACTGCGCGTTGTTCAGCGCCAGCAGCGTCACGCTGCCGTCGCTGCTGGCATAGACGCCATTGGGCGCGCTCACCGGCCCGGCGGCCGCCGGGCCACCGATGGCATGCTCGAGCAGGTTGTTGGCCTGCAGCGCACAACAGGCATCGAACAGGTTCAGCTCGACGTGGCCGCCGCGCCCGCCGCGAAAGCGCCGGCACAGCGCCGCGGCGCAGGCCTGGGCGGCATAGAGGCCGGTGGCGGCGTCGGCCAGCAGCATGCCGATGCGGCGCGCGCCACCGTCGGCGCCACGGTTGGCGAACATCAGCCCGGAGTCGGCCTGCATCACCGAGTCCGAAGCGGGATAGTCGGCATAGGGACCATCCGGGCCATAGCCGCTGATCGACACATAGACCAGCGCGGGCCGTCGCGCGGCCAGTGCCGCATAGCCCACGCCCAGCCGTTCCGCCACCTGGGGGCGGAAGTTCTGCACGACGATGTCGGCCTGCAGCGCAAGCCCGAGCAGCACTTCCTTGCCCGCGTCAGTGGTGGCGTCGACGCAGACGCTGCGCTTGCCGGCGTTATAGGCGATCGCCAGCGCGCTGGTATCGCCGCGCACGACCCCGACCTTGCGGCCCCAGTCGCCCGCGGGCGGCTCGACCTTGATGATTTCAGCGCCTTGCTGCCACAGGATGTGCGCGCAGTACGGGCCGGCAATGCCCTGGCTGATGTCCAGCACGCGCAGGCCGGCGAAGGGCAGGTGGGTGTCGGACAGGTCGGAAGCGGGCAGTGCGGACATGGCGTTCGAAAGGTGGGTAAGCAGGAGGTTTATGCTAGGGTTGGCTTCCTGCCAGGACAATCCCTCGATTTGTGCCTACGGTGTTGACTCATGATTGACAATAATTTCGATCTCAACCTGGTGCGGCTGTTCGTCACCATGGTCGAGTCGCGCACGCTGACCGCCGCCGCCGAGCGCAGCGGCATGACCCGATCCAACGTATCGCGCCGCCTGAAATTGCTGGAGCAGCACCTGGGCGCCCAGTTGATGCGCCGCACCACGCGCCATGTCGAACTGACCGAAGCGGGCCAGTTGCTGTACGCGCATGGCTTGCGCATGCTGGACGAGCTGCAGTCGGCCAATACCTCGATCGACAGCCTTGGCCAGGTGGTGCGCGGCGATGTGCGTATCCGCCTGCCTACGGGATTGGGTCATCTCTACCTGACGCCATTGCTGCTGGAATTCGCGCGCAACTACCCGCAGATTTCGCTGCGCGTCGTCATCAACGACAACATTGGCGACCTGATCCCGGCCGAGGTCGACGTGGCGCTGAAGATCACCTCGCAGCCGCCCGATGACCACGTGGCGCGGCGCATCTGCGATGTCGGCTGGTGCCTGTGCGCGTCGGCATCGTTCCTGGACAGCCACGGGCCGATCCGGACCGTGGCCGACCTGGAACGCTGTGACATGATTGCCCCCGCATCGCTGGGGCGCCGCTTTACGCTGAAGATATGGCTGGCGGGCACGCCGATGACGTTGCGCGTGTCGCCCCGGATCCAGTCAGGCGACTATCCGTTCCTGTTCGAGTCGGTGATGGGCGGGCTGGGCGTGGCCCTGCTGCCGCGCTATGCGGTCTGGCGGCAACTGCAATCCGGACAGATGCGCGAGGTGCTGGCCGAGTGCGAAGCCGAAGGCGTGGGCGACAGCGTCTACATGCTGACCGCGCCAAACCGCTATCCCACGCTGGCAACGCGAACGCTGATGGACTTTATCCGCCTGCACCTGGAGCGGCAGGCAGAGAACTGGGGGCGCCGCAACCTGCCTGCGGCAACGGCCAATGAAAGCCGTGCCGCCCCGGCGTCCTGACCGATGGGGCGGCATGGCGGGCGCAGCGATTACTTCTCCTGCATCCTGGCGGCCTTGACGATCTCGCCCAGCCGCTTGCGCTCTGCCTCGACAAACTTCACGAAGTCCGCACGCGTGCCGCCGACCGGCTCGATGCCCACGGCTTTCAGCTTGGCGGCGGCGGCCGGGTCCTTCATGGCCTTGTCCACCGCGGCGGCCACCTTGTCCAGGATGGCGTCGGGCGTCCCCTTGGGGGCATGGACGCCGGCCCAATGCGCGATCTGCAGGTCCGGGAAACCTTGCTCCACCGCGGTGGAAAGCTGCGGGTAGGCCGAGATGCGCTGCGTCCAGGTGGTGGCGAGCGCCTTGAACTTGCCATCGTGCAGGATATGCGGAAGGGCGATGATGCTGGCCTCGGAGGTTCCTTCCACCTGGCCGCCCAGCACTGCCGTAGTGCTTTCCGACCCGCTCTTGTAGGGCACCGGCTGCAGCTTCGCGCCGTACTTCACATTCAGGATCTCCGCCACGAAGTGCGGGGTGCTGCCGGTTCCCGCGGTCGCGAAGTTGAAACCGTTCCCCTTCTTTGACGCCTCGACGAAGTCGCGCAGATCCTTGTAGGGCGCGTTCTTCGGCACCACGATGACCGAAGGCGCAAGGCCGATCATGGCCACCGGGACCAGCGCGTCATCCTTGAACGGCATGGACTTCTTGATCATGCTGTTGGAGATGACGCCGGCTGCGCTGATCAGGAAGGTATAGCCATCCGGCGCGCTCTTGGCCACGATGTCGGCGCCCACGGTGCCGCCCGCGCCGGGCCGGTTCTCGATCAGCACGGTCTGGCCCAGCGCCTTGGTTGCGCCCTCGGCCGCGGCGCGCGCCATCAGGTCATTGGCGCCGCCGGCGGCAAAGGGCACGACAAAGCGGATCGTCTTTGCTGGCCACTGTTCTTGTGCGCAAGCCGGGGCAACTGGGATGAGGGCTGCTGTTGCCAACAGGCCCAGGGTGAATCGGTTTTTAATGGTCAAGGCATGTCTCCGTCCGTGGATGTTGATATGGGCTGGTGAGTGCTACGAGAACCAGTCCATGCCGTGCTCGCGATTGAATGCTGTGGCGATCTGCATTTTACCGGCGCTGCGCCCAGCAGGCTTGACCGCTTACGGAGGCCGTGATCCTTGGACTTGCGCCAGCACCGGGTGATGCCGATGCTGGCCATCGGCGCCGAGCATGCGATTCCTGGAGGCGGGGTGGGCAGGGCAGGCGCGTGGTGGTTGATGGGGATCTCGCTCGCGTCCCGGCCTGTACTGGCGATTGTGGCAACTACAATCAAGCGGGGAACTACCGCAGATAGGAGCGTGCCATGGCTGCATACCTGATTGCCGATGTTGACGTCACGGACCCCGCCGTTTTTGAAGAGTACAAACGAGACGTACCCGCTACCGAGGTGCGCTATGGTGGGAAATATCTGGGCCGTGGCGGTGCAACCAAAGTGCTCGAAGGAGACTGGCAGCCGCATCGTCTCGTCATCGTCGAGTTCCCGGACATGGATGCCTTGATAGCCTGGTATGACTCGCCAGAGTACGCGCGCCTCAAGGCGATACGGGAAAGGTGTGCGACAACAAGGATTATCGCGCTGGAAGGGGTCGCGGCCGTCACCGTCTAGGAAATCGGCGCAAGCGTTGCCGGGGTCTGGCCTCGACCGGGTCGGCCTGGTCGGCGGTTTCCTGTTCGCGCGCCCGCGCCCGCGTGCGGGTGCTGTCTGATTCGTTCCGTGGCGATGCAACCGCGGGCCTGGCGCCCTTCACGCTGCACTCAGGCGCTTCGCATTCGCCATCGCACGGCCGTGGATCGGCGCGAGGATCTGCTGCATCAGGTTTGTCGCCAGGTCTGCCAGCTGCAGCGGGTTGCCGGGGAACCCGGCGGCCAATTGCAGAAGGTCGGCGTGGCGTTCGAACCATTGCGCGGCGGATCGACTGGACGCCAGCGTCGCCGCGGCCGCGGAGGTCGCCCAAAGATGATCGCTGGTGTCCTTTGCGAGGGTCATGGTCAGGTTGATCCATCCCGAACCCATCGCAAGCAACGATTCAGACGCGGCCTCTCCCTTCTCAATGCTCATCAGGCTGAATTCGCGCTGGTCCTGCTCGTCAGGCGCCGGACCGGCGATCGCCATGCGCGTGGTGCGAATGCTGACGACATGCATTGCTGCCTGGAGCAGTTCGCACATGTCACTAAAGAGGCGGGAGGCGTTTGCGGAAACGTCGAGGACAGGCTGCGGAATAACGGAGGAGGGCACGCGGGTTTTCCTTCGGCATCCGCTGAAAAACGGACACCTGGCAAATTCTTGGGAGGCGAGCGGCGTCCGGGTCGCTTTTCGAAGGCGTGGCCGGCCGGCATTCCTCCAAGCATAGGTGCATTTATGTTGCATTGCACCATTTCTTTTGGTTTTCTGCGCTGGATCGGGCACGACACGACAGGACCCGGCTTCCTCCAAGCCGCGCCACGCCAAAGCGCTGATTGGTGTCGAAGCCTCAACAGTGTGGGTACCTTGGCGCGCCTACCGCGGTGCGCCGCCGCGGCCTACGATTTGCTCCATGCCGCGGCACGCGGTGGTGAGTGCCCCGGCATCCCTTCACATTCTCCATCCCTCAGGAGCCGTCATGACCCAACGCGTGAATGCCATGAAGCAGTCCCCCGAACTCTTCAAGAAGTACCTGGAGTTCAGCACCCTGCTGCAGGACAGCGCGATCGAACCAACCATCCGTGACCTGGTCGAGATTCGCGCTTCGCAACTCAACGGCTGTGCCTTCTGCCTGGACATGCACGTCAAGCAGTCGCGCATCCATGGCGAGCGAGAGCTCCGCCTTCACCATGTCGCGATCTGGCGCGAATCGACGCTGTTCCAGCCGCGCGAACGTGCCGCGCTGGCGTGGACCGAGGTGCTGACCAACATCCCGGCGCACGGTGTGCCGGATGACCTGTACGAGCGCGTGCGCGCGCATCTGTCGGAAAAGGAACTCTCGGACCTGACCTTTCTGGTCATGGCCATCAATGGCTGGAACCGGCTAAACGTGGCCTTCCGGACCGTGCCGGGCTCGGCCGACAAGGCCTATGGCCTCGATAAGGCAAAGCTGGAGTGACATCATGAAGATCACCAGAACGCTGGGCATGGCCCCGCTGCTGCTTTCCGTCCTGCTGGCGGCGCGACCGGCCATGGCTGCGCCGCCAGAGCCCAAGGTGACGCTGCTGTCGACAGAGGCGCTTCCGGAATATCCCGGCAAGGAGGTGCAGATGATCGTGGTGGAATACCCGCCCGGCGGCGCCGACCCGGTGCACCGCCATGACGCGCACGGATTCGTCTATGTCCTTGAGGGCAGTATCGTGATGGGTGTCCGGGGCGGCAAGGAAGTCACGCTCACTGCCGGGCAGACCTTCCACGAAGGCCCTGACGATATTCATACTGTCGGGCGCAACGCCAGCAACACCAGGCCCGCGAAGTTCATGGTGCTGTTGCTGAAGAACAAGGGCGCTCCGATCCTGACGCCAACGAAGTAGCACATTGGCCGGCTGCGGATGCGACCCCTAAGGTTCAGGGATCGCATCCTCGGGCCCGTCGTTGCGCGCAGCTCAGTCAACCACCGCCACGACGCTGACGATGCCCTGCCTGGCCATCTTCACATAGGGGCAGAAGCGCTCGGTATTGCGCACCAGTTCTTCCGCCACCTGTCGTTGCACGCCAGGCATCCTGACCCGGATGTCCGCGGCCAGCGCGAAGCCGCCGTCAACGGGATCGCGGCCGAACGCTATCTCCACTTCCACTGCGAGGTTGTCGACGCTGACATTGGATCGCTGGGCCAGCAGGTACAGCGCCCCATGAAAGCAGGCGGCGTAGCCCGCGGCGAACAACTGCTCGGGATTGGTGCCGTGGCCGGGGCCGCCCAGCGCCGCCGGCAGCCGCAGGTCGACGACAAGATTGCCGTCATCGGAACGCGCCACGCCCGAGGCGCGGCCGTGTCCGGTTTCCCCGCCCGAGACGGTGACGGTGGTGGTGTAGAGGGCGTGGAAGCCCTGCCCGCGATACTTGTCGAGCAGGCTCAGCGGGGGGGCTTGCAGCCCCTTGTTGTCCATATGGCCCGCCCGCGTTGTCAGGCCTTCGGCTTCTGGCTCTGTCGCAGCCACGCTTCGAAACCGGTCTTGCCCAGGCGTGCCGGGCCTTCCGGTACCAGCGTATCGTCTTGCAGTTCGGCGCCGAAATAACGGCCCTTGCCATCGACGACAACCTTGCGCGGATCCTTGGTGGCATCGAGATAGCGTTGCACGAGGTCGCTCAGGTGGAAGCGTTCCGGCCCGGCGATATCGACGATGCCGTTGACGGGATCGGCAAGGGCGTGGTCGGCCACGGCTTCGGCCACGTCATCCGAGGCAATCGGCTGGATCGATGCGGATGACAGGCGCACGGAATCGCCATCGGCGCCCGACTGGACGATGCCGCCAAGGAATTCGAGGAACTGCGTGGAGCGGACAATGGTGTAAGGGATGCCGGCGTTCCGGATCAGCGCTTCCTGCGCAATCTTGCCGCGGAAGTAGCCGCTTTGTGAGAGCTTGTCCGTGCCGACCACTGACAGCGCCACATGGTGCGCGACACCGGCTGCCTTCTCCGCCGCCGCAAGGTTGCGGCCCGACGTCTCGAAGAAATGCAGGACGGCATCATCCGCGAACGATGGCGAGTTGGCCACGTCCACGACAACCTGCGCCCCGGCAAGTGCCTGGCTCAGGCCTTCGCCTGTCAGCGCATTCACGCCGGTCTGCGGAGACGCGGCAACGACTTCATGGCCTTGCCCGGCAAGCCGGGCGACGACCTTGCTGCCGATCAGGCCAGTACCTCCAATCACAACGATCTTCATCATGCACCTCGATTCTGGTGGAAGGGATGGGCATTCAACCCATGTCCCATGCTAGGCGAAGGGGTGCAGTGACGGTAGCGCCGGCGGCGGACGCATGGTGTTTCCCGTTCGGCACCAATGGTGCGGCCGGGTTGTGGCGTTTTCTCAGCCGGTCACCCTCGACCGATACTCGCTGGGCGAGAAGCCCAGGTTGCGCTGGAACGTAAGGCGCATCCGTTCCTCGCTGCCGAAGCCGCACTGCCTTGCGATCTGCTCCACCGGCAGATGCAGGTCCTGGAGCAGCCGGCGTGCGGCTTCCAGCCGGAAATGCTCAACCCCCTTGGCCGGGGTGCGCCCGGTCTTCTGCTTGTACACCCGGGCAAAGTTGCGGGGGCTCATTCCGACCTGTTCGGCGAGCTGTTCCACTGACAGCCCTTCCCGCGACAGGTTTTCGATGATCCATAGATGGAGCGCCTCGAACAGCGGCACGTGCCGGCTCTGCGCCAGCAGGATCTCGCTGATCTGTGGCTGCGTGCCCGGCCGCTTGATGAAGACCGCCAGCTCCCTGGCCGCGCTCAGCGAGATATCGTGGCCATAGTCGTCCTCGACCAGCGCAAGCGCCATGTCGATGCCGGTGGTCACGCCGGCCGAGGTCCAGATGCGGTCCTGGCGGACGAAAATGGCGTCCCGGTCCAGTTCGACCGCGGCAAAGCGCGCGCGGAACTGCGCATGCATCGCCCAGTGCGTGGCAGCGCGCCTGCCGTCAAGCAAGCCCGCTTGCGCAAGCAGGAAGGCCCCGCTGCAGACCGAGGCAACGCGGCGTACCTGTCCGGCGGCCTGCTGCAGCCAGGCGACCAGCGAGGAGGCGCTGTCGAGCACCCTGACCATCTCGGGGGCACCGGGGAGGATGATCGTATCGATGTGCTGCAGATCGATTTCCGAGAGCGCGATGGCCTGCACGGCGGTGCCTTCGGCCGAGGCAACCAGGCCGCCGTGCTCGCTTGCCAGATGGCTCCGGTAGCCGGCGAATCCCCGCTCGCGTGCGTACCGGGAGGCAGCCCAGAACACGGTTTGCGGTCCGGTGAGATCCAGCAGGCTCATGTCCGGGAAGGCCACGAACAGAAGATTGCGCGGCGGGTCGTCAATTGTCCGGGAAGAGGGCGCAGGCGCAGAGGGAACCATGGCAGGGATCTTGAAAGTCGGTGGATGTTATGCCGCTGGCGCGATTCCGCGCAAGGCATGTTGCCGGCAGGCACCCGCGGTGCGACGCCATCGCCACGGATCGCACCCGAAGGCTTTGTGGGCCGGCTCGTTCCGCTCCTCATGTCTGCATTGTCGCCGTTCGCGCCGGGCCGGCTGGCAGAAAACCAGGGGCATCTGTCATTTACCCGGGCATGGCGTGTCACTACGATCATGCCATGGTTGTGCACCGCACAGCGTGGACTCTCATTCGTTGCGCCGCTCCGAAAGGCATTGACATGGACATCGTCGTTCCAGACGTTCGCCCGGCGTCCCCTGTCAACCGCGGGGGGGCGGATAGAGACGTAACCGGTATGCCGCAGCGGGGCTTTCGCCCCGGCCCGCCGGATCGCGCGGACGGATTGTCCGCCAGTTTCGCGGCAAGCTACGCCGGCATCATCGCCTTCATGGCGGTCGCCACCGAGGGCAGCTTCTCCAAGGCCGGAGAGCGGCTGGGCATCGGCCGCTCAGCGGTCAGCCGCAATGTCCTGAAGCTGGAAACGCAGCTGAGCACCCGGTTGTTCCTGCGCACCACGCGCACCACCCAACTGACCCGCGAGGGCGAGCGCTTCTTCGAGAACTGCCACCAGGGCGTGGCGCATATCGTCGAGGCCATGAACGACATGCTGGAACTGCGCCTTGGGCCGCCAAGCGGCCTGCTTCGCATCAGCGCGACGGCCGGCTTCGGGCGCAAGGTGGTGGCGCCGCTGCTGTCGAGGTTCTCGGCGGCTTATCCGGACATTTCCCTGGACCTGGTGCTCGATGACCGGCCAACGGACTTCGCGGCCGGGAACATCGACGTCGCGTTCCGCAATGGCCGCATCGAGGATTCAAGCATCGTTGCGAAGCAGCTGATCCCGATGCAGATGGCTGTGTGCGCGTCTCCTGCCTACGCGGCGCGGCATGGACTACCGTCGACGCTGGAGGATCTCGCCCGGCACGAATGCATCAACACCCGCATCGCCGGCGCGCGCATCCTTGAATGGGAATTCAAGGTCGAGGGGCATGTGCGCAAGGTTGTGCCTGCCGCAAGGCTGACGTTCAATGACCCTGAGCTGGTGCTGGCGGCGGTGCTCGACGGGCTGGGCATCGCGCAGATGGCGGGCTACCAGGCCTGCGACCGCATCGCCCGCGGCGAACTGGTCATCGCCATGGGACGGTATGCGCCTGACGACCGCGGGCATTACATCTGTTACCTCAGCCGCCAGCACCTGCCCTCGCGCATCCGCGTTTTTGTTGACTTCATGACTGAAGAGATCCGGGCGCTCAATCTGCATTGCCTGGCGGATTTCTACACGGACTACTCGACGACAAGCTACCGGTCCTTCAGATAGCGTTGTTGTAAGGGCGCGGGCAATCGAATGTCCCGCCTCAGCTCCCGCACGCGTGAATCAGGAACTCCCTCAGCGCATCCGCCGGCTTGCCCAGCTTGCGCCCGGGCTGCCACAGCATGCCGACCTCCATGTCCGGCACCGCATTGGCAATCGGGCGGGCCTCGATCTGCTTTCCTTCCAGTGACCACGGGCGATACACCATGTCGGACAGCACAGTGACGCCGAAGCCATGCGCCACCAGCCCGCGCAGGGCCTCCATCGAGCCGGTCCGGAATGCGACCTTGGGTGCGAGCCGGTGGCTGCGCCAGTAACGCAGCGTGGATTCCTCGGCCTCGTCCACGGTGATGAGGATATACGGATAGGCCGCAATATCGCGCAGCGAAGGCCGCTCCACGGCCAGCAGCGGATGGCTGGACGAAGTCCACAACTGGCGCCGGGATCGCATCAGCGTATGGCGCCGGAAGCGCTGGGGCCGCTCCAGGTTCGACAGCAGCGCGATGCCCAGCTCGATCTCCCCCGCCAGCACGGCCCGCTCGATATCGGGCCGGTCCATGTCGAGCAGATCCAGTTCGATGTCCGGGTAGTTGGTGCGAAAGCGCGCCAGCAGCCCCGGCAGGAAGTAGCCCAGCACTGTATAGGAGGCGGCCAGGCGCACGCTGCCCTGCAACCCATGCACCTGGAAGCGCGGCTCGCGCAGCGCATCCTCGACCGAATCCAGGATCTGGCGGGCGTGCTGCAAGAAGAGGTGGCCTTCTGCCGTCAGCGTCACCCCATGGGGCCGGCGCTCGAACAGGCGTACCGCCAGGCGCTGCTCAAGCGCCAGCACGGCATTGGTGATGGCCGACTGCGAGACATGCTCGGCGGTCGCGGCCATCGAGAATTGCCCGGTCTCCGCGGCCGCGACGAAGTAGCGGAACTGCCTCAGCGTGACTTCCTTGGCCAGTCTTTCCGAGCCTTCGCGCGCCTTGAACATGGGAATCTCCGAGTTATCCGTTTTTCGGATATCAGGTGTTTGAATTCATGATTTTACGATGACGGCACGGATTTCTAAACTGCTCCGGATACAAGAGAACAAGCACGGAGACTGAGATCGTGAATGCCCCGCTGAACCCCGCCTTGCTCGAAGCCCTGGCCAGCGCCAGCCTGGACGACAAGTACACCCTGGAGCAGGGCCGCGTCTACATGAGCGGCGTGCAGGCCCTGGTCCGCCTGCCAATGCTGCAGAAGGCGCGCGACCGCGCCGCCGGCCTCAACACCGCCGGGTTTATCTCGGGCTATCGCGGCTCGCCGCTGGGCGGCGTCGACCAGGCATTGTGGAAGGCCAAGCAGCACCTGGCTGCCAGCGACGTGGTGTTCCAGCCCGGCGTCAACGAAGACCTTGCCGCGACCGCCGTCTGGGGCAGCCAGCAGGTCAACCTGTTCCCCGGCGCCACGCGCGACGGCGTGTTCTCGATGTGGTATGGCAAGGGGCCGGGCGTGGACCGGTCCATCGACGTGCTCAAGCACGCCAATTCGGCCGGCTCGTCGCGCCATGGCGGCGTGCTGCTGCTGGCCGGCGACGACCATGCCGCCAAGTCCTCCACCGTGGCGCACCAGTCGGAGCACGTGCTGCAGGCCGCCGGCATTCCGGTGCTGTACCCCGCCAATGTGCAGGAGTACCTCGACTACGGCCTGCATGGCTGGGCCATGAGCCGGTATTCCGGCCTGTGGGTGGCAATGAAGTGCGTCACCGACGTGGTGGAGTCGACCGCCTCGGTCGAGATCGATCCCGAGCGCGTGCAGATCGCGCTGCCGCAGGACTTTGTCATGCCGCAGGGCGGCCTCAATATCCGCTGGCCCGATTCCCCGCTGGAGCAGGAAGCGCGGCTGCTTGACCACAAGTGGTATGCGGCGCTGGCCTATGTGCGGGCCAACCGGCTCAATCGCGTCGTGCTCGATTCGCCGAACGCACGCTTCGGCATCATGACCGCCGGCAAGGCGTACCTGGACGTGCGCCAGGCGCTCGCAGACCTGGGTCTGGACGATGACACCTGCGCCCGCATCGGCATCCGCGTCTACAAGGTGGGTTGCGTGTGGCCGCTGGAGGCGCACGGCGCCCGTGAGTTCGCCACCGGCCTGGAAGAGATCCTGGTGGTGGAAGAGAAGCGGCAGATCCTCGAATACGCGCTCAAGGAAGAGCTGTACAACTGGCGCGAGGATGTGCGGCCCAAGGTCTTCGGCAAGTTCGACCAGCGTGGCAACGATGGCGGCGAGTGGTCGGTGCCGCGTGGCAACTGGCTGCTGCCCGCGCACTATGAATTGTCGCCGGCGCTGATCGCCAAGGCCATCGCGCGCCGGCTGGAACGCTTTGACCTGCCGGAAGCGGTGCGCGCACGCATTGCCGCGCGCGTGGCGCTGATCGAGGCCAAGGAGCGCGAGGCCGCGCAGCCGCGCATCGCGGTGGAGCGCAAGCCCTGGTTCTGCTCAGGGTGCCCGCACAATACGTCCACGCGCGTGCCGGAAGGCTCGCGTGCGCTGGCCGGCATCGGGTGCCACTACATGACCCTGTGGATGGACCGCAATACCGACACCTTCAGCCAGATGGGCGGCGAGGGCGTGGCCTGGACCGGCCAGATGCATTTCACCGGCGACAAGCACGTGTTTGCCAACCTGGGCGACGGCACGTATTTCCACTCGGGGCTGCTGGCCATCCGCGCATCGATCGCGGCCAAGGCCAATATCACCTACAAGATCCTGTTCAATGACGCCGTGGCAATGACCGGCGGGCAGCCCATCGACGGCGTGCTGACGGTGCCGCAGATTGCGCACCAGGTGCTGGCCGAGGGCGCGAAGAAGCTGGTCGTCGTCACCGACGAGCCGCAGAAGTATGGCGACGGCGCCATGCTGCCGTCCGGCGTGACTGTGTTCCATCGCGACCAGCTCGACGCCGTCCAGGTCGAGCTGCGCGATACCGCGGGCGTCACCATCCTGATCTACGACCAGACCTGCGCGACCGAGAAGCGCCGCCGCCGCAAGCGCGGCACCTATCCTGACCCGGCCAAGCGCGCGTTTATCAACGACGCGGTCTGCGAGGGCTGCGGCGATTGCTCGGCCAAGTCCAACTGCCTGTCGGTGGAGCCGCTGGAGACCGAACTCGGGACCAAGCGCAAGATCAACCAGTCGTCGTGCAACAAGGATTTCTCCTGCGTCAACGGCTTCTGCCCGAGCTTTGTCACTGCCGAGGGGGCGCAGGTGCGCAAGCCAGCGGCAGCGGGCGGCAAAGGCACAGGCGCCGACTTCGAGGCGCTGCCGCTGCCGCGGCTGCCGGCCCTGGAGCGGCCGTACGGCGTGCTGGTCACCGGCGTGGGCGGCACTGGCGTGGTCACCATCGGCGGCCTGCTGGGCATGGCATCGCACCTTGAACGCAAGGGCGTGACCGTGCTCGACATGGCTGGCCTGGCACAGAAGGGCGGGGCTGTGATCAGCCACGTGCAGATCGCACCGGGCCCGGACGACCTGCATGCGACGCGTATCGCGACGGGTGAGGCACGCCTGGTGATCGGTGGCGACGCCATCGTTTCGGCCTCGCCCGAGGTGCTGTCGAAGGTCCGGCATGGCCTGACCGCCGCCGTGGTCAACAGCGCCAACACGCCCACCGCGGAATTCATCAAGAACCCGAAGTGGAAGTTCCCCGGTGCCAGCGCCGAGCAGGACCTGCGCGCCAGCGTGGGCGATGCCTGCGCGTTCTTCGACGCCAGCGCATGGGCGGTGACCCTGCTGGCCGACGCCATCTACTCCAACCCGCTGTTGCTCGGCTTTGCCTGGCAGAAGGGCTGGATCCCGCTGCAGCGTGAAAGCCTGCTGCGCGCGATCGAACTCAATGGGGTGTCGATCGACAAGAACCGGCTGGCATTCGAATGGGGACGGTATCTCGCGCATCATGGCGAGGCGGCGCTCAAGGCGCACTTGCCGGGTGCTCCGGCGGCCCCGGCCGCACAGGTCGTGGCAATCCCGCAGACGCTCGACACCCTGATCCGCAAGCGCGAGACGATGCTGGCCGATTACCAGAACACTGCATATGCCGGCCGCTACCGCGAGGCCGTCGAGCGCATCCGCGCAGCGGAGCAGCAACTGGGCCTCGACCGCAAGCTGCCGCTGACCGAGGCCGTGGCCCGCAACCTGGCCAAGCTGATGGCCTACAAGGACGAATACGAGGTGGCGCGCCTCTACGCCGATCCCGCCTTCCTGGACAAGCTGCGCGCCCAGTTCGAAGGGGAGCCCGGCCGCGACTACCAGCTCAACTTCTGGCTGGCGCCGCCGCTGCTGGCCAAGACCGACAAGGGCCACCCGGTCAAGCGCCGCTTCGGTCCGCGCACGATGACGGCATTCCGCTTGCTGGCGCGCCTGAAGGGGTTGCGTGGCACGGCGTTCGATGTGTTTGGCAAGACTGCCGAGCGCCGCGCCGAGCGGGCGCTGGTCAACGACTATCTGGCCATGGTCGACGAGTTCGCAGCGTCCCTGAGCGCGGACAACGTCGACACCGCGCTGGCGCTTGCCGCGTTGCCGGAGGATATCCGCGGCTACGGCCACGTGAAGGAGGCCAGCATGGATGCGGCGGCAGTACGGCGGGAGGCGTTGCTGGCGCAGTATCGCGGCGCGGCCCGGCGGGCTGCTGCTTGAGAGGCGGGCGGTTCGAGCCCTGCGCCGAACCGCCCCTGTCTATGCCTCGCGCCGGGCCAACGCCAGGAAGGCGCCCAGGCCCAGCATCGTGACACCCGACATCCGGGTCATCAAGCGGGCGCGAGCTTCGCGGGCGGCGCCGGACTTGAGCAGACGATGCGCGGCAAACACGATAACAACGTCGACCAGCGTATTGAGCGCGACGCAAATGCAGCCCAGCAGCACCAACTGCGGCACCAGAGCTTCGCTCGCCGAGACAAACTGCGGCAGGAACGCCAGAAAGAACAGCGCCGTCTTGACGTTCAGGACCTCGACCATGATGCCCTCGACCAGAGCGCGGCGCGCACCTCTGGATGGCATGGCTTCGAGCGTGACCGGCGCCTGCTTGCGCATCAGCATGCGAATCCCCAGGTACACCAGATAAGCAGCACCCAGATACTTGAGCAGGTTGAATGCCACGGCCGACTGGGCAATGACCAGCGACAGGCCCAAGGCTGCCGCGAGCACATGAAGCAAGCCTCCGAGGGCGGCGCCGAAGCATGAAGCCAGGCCCTCGGATCGGCCGCCAGCCACCGTTCGTGCAACGACATAGGCGATTCCGGGGCCGGGGGTGATCGCGAGAACGATGGCAGCGATCAGGAAGGGGAGGAATGACATGGTGTGGTGTTCGTCAATGGTGAGGAAAAGCTGAGCGCGGGCCGGGGGCAATTCAGCCAGCCTTGCGCATGGACTGCGCAAGTTCGCCATACCCCCGCGCCTCCAGGGTCTCGGCGGCACCGAGGCGGTCCCGCAACTCCCTGTTCTGGCTGAGCTTGACCTTGCCCACCAGCGAAGTGACGGCGATCTCGATGCCCACGATGTTGCGCAGCATGCTGTCGATGTACTCCGGCGCGGAGTCCCCCATCTTCCAGGGCCTGGGTTCGGCTGCCTCGTGTCGCCGTGTCAGGCGCGCAACCAGGCGGCGAACAAAACGCTCGTCGTCATGCACGGTGATCGTGCCGTGCGCGTGTACCACCTCGTAGTTCCAGGTCGGCACCTGGCGGTGCGCCTCATGCTTGCTCGGGTACCAGTTGGGCGAGATATAGGCCTCGGCGCCCCGGAACACGACCATGACCGGCGAGCCGGTGGGGCAACGCTGCCAAAGCGGGTTCGCGCGGGCCACGTGGGCTGTGAGCACGCCGTGAGTTCCCTCGCCGGGATCGAACTCGAACGGGATGTGGTCGGCATCCAGTCCGGCGCTGCCTTGCGTAACCAGCATCCCCAGCGGGTGCACGCGGATGATGCGGCCCAGTTCCTCTGGCCGGTTTTCAGCAAAGTGAGCAGGAATATACATGGTGGGGAATCGGAAGCGATGGAATGCTCGATACTCTCGCCGACAACTGGCACAATCGGAAGGTCCGGTTTTCATGATTCTTTATGGGCCAGTCACGCCAGCCAGCCGGTACCCGTGCCGGAGCCACGGGCGCGGGGCGCCGCATCTACGATCTTCTGCGTGCCCAGATCGCGGACGGCACCCTGCCGCCGGGCGCCCGGGCGCCGTCCACACGGGCGCTGGCGTCCGAGTTGGGGGTGTCGCGTACCACTGTCACCGCCGCCTACGAACAACTTGCTGCCGAGGGCTTCCTCGTCACGGCGGTGGGGCGGGTGGCCCGAATCGCCAGCCCCCTGGCGGCACCGGCACCAGCCGCGATGAGCGCAGGCCGGCGCGCCAGGTCCGCCCCAACCCTGTCCGGATTCGGGCGCCGCGTGGCGGGACTCGGCATGCCGGCACCGCTGCAGGCTGAACCGGTTCGTTTCGACTTCCTGTATGGGGCGGTGGCTTCGCGGGACTTCCCAACCCTGGCCTGGCGGCGTGCCTACCAGGCCGAACTGCTGCGCCAGCAAAACAGCCTGTCCTATGCCCCGCCCGAAGGTGAGGCGTCGCTGCGACGCGCCCTCCAGGGCTATTTGCGGCGTGCCCGGGGACTGGCCTGCGAGGCCGAGCAGGTTCTGGTGGTGCATGGCTCGCAGCAGGCCATCGACCTGTGCGCACGGCTGCTGCTGGATGCCGGCGACGCCTTTGCCTTCGAAGATCCCGGCTACCTGATGGCGAGGCGCTGCTTCGAAGCCACCGGCGCCAGGTGCCAGGCCACGCCGGTGGACGGGCATGGCCTGGATACCGCCAGCCTTCCCCAGGACGATCGTGTGCGCCTGGTGTACGTGACACCGTCGCACCAGTTCCCACTAGGGGGCGTGCTGCCGATCGGCCGGCGCCTGGAGCTGCTGCAATGGGCGCAGCGCCACGACGCCTGGATCATCGAGGACGACTACGACGGGGAGTTCCGCTACGGCCAGCGCCCGATCGACACGCTGCGCTCGATCGACACCGACGGCCGCGTGATCTACGTCGGCACTTTCTCCAAGGCGCTCTCGCCGCAACTGCGGCTCGGCTACCTGGTGCTGCCGCCTGAGCTGGTGCCGGTGTTCCGGCAGGCCAAGCGGCTGGCCGACCGCCATGCGCCCGTGCTGGAGCAGCGCGTGCTGGCAGCGCTGATCGAAAGCGGTGCCTACGAACGCCATGTGCGGCGCATGCGCCGGGAAAACGAGCGCCGGCGAGCGGCCTTGCTGGATGGCGTCGCACGTTTCCTGCCAGCGGACGCGGAAGTCTGCGGTACGGCGGCGGGGCTGCATGTGGTGCTGTGGTTGCCGTCGCTGCGGCCCCGCGACGAGACAGCGCTGGTGGCCGCTGCGCGCAGCCAGGATGTGGGGGTCTACCCGGTATCACCGTTGTTTGCAGGGGCCCGGCCGCACGGACAGCGTCGAGCGGCCGGGCTGGTGCTCGGTTATGCGAGTTTGACGGTGGAGCAGATTCAGCGGGGGATGCAGATTTT